>JAIFMR010000195.1 GCA_020048255.1 Rhodoferax sp.
ATTCTTGCGGGAACAGGCTGGCCAAGCCCAGCTCACCCACCTGCGACAAAAGCCCGAGTGAAAATGCTTCGTCACCCGGCACCACCCGCAGCACGCCGCTCAACTCTTGCATGGCGACGGCGCGCGCCAGGTTGCGCGACCAAAAGGCCGGGTAATTAAAGGCCTGGCAGCGCCCACTGTGGTGGTTGCTCATCAGCGAAAAGCCCAAGGCCAGGCCGCGTACCGCATTCAGGCCCATGGTGCGAATGGCGTCGTTGACGGCCAGCACCGGCCGGGCCCCAAGGGGTTGGGCCCGGTTGGCCAGTTTGATCAGGCGTGCCACCAGCGCCGGGTCGGCCTGGATCGCGTGTGCCAGTTCCTGCGTTGACACATCCTCTTTGCGGCTCAGCGCCACCACCGCCATGGCCGCGCCCTTGGGCGACGGCAGTAGGCCGGAGGTCTTGAACTTGTCAAAACGGGTTTGAAGTTGGGTTGTCATGCTCTTTTTCTACGCGGTGGTCGCCTTCATTTGTGCTGCGGAAGACGCACAATGTTGATCCAGTAGTCACTGATGCCGCGCACTACTTTGATGAAGTCATCCACGTCCACAGGTTTGACGACAAAACCGGCGGCAGACTGTTCGTAACTGCTCAGCATGTCCCGCTCTGCGTCTGACGTGGTCAGCACGACCACCGGCAGGCCATGCAAGGCGGCGTCCTGTTTGATCTTTTGCAAGAACTGGCGCCCGTCCATGCGAGGCATATTGAGGTCGAGCAAAATCATGTCAGGCACCGGCACGCCGGCATAAGTGCCCTCGTGGCGCAGAAAGGCAAATGCCTCCACCCCATCGATCACATGGTGCAAGTCGACCAGCACCTGGCCTTCTTCAAACGCCAGGCGCACGAGGTGCGCATCGGCCGGCTCATCCTCCACCAGCAAGACGATCAGTTTGCGCAATGCACTCATAAAACAATCTCCAGGGGTAAATCAAACTCAACACAGGCACCACCCTCCAGTCCGTCCTCTATGTGGAGCCGGCCACCATGCATGCCGACAATCTTGTTGGCCAACGCCAGCCCCATGCCGGTGCCGGGCATGCTGCTGGGCACCAGGCGGGTGAACAGGCCCAGGGCTTGTTCGCGGTACTGCGGGGCAATGCCGCTGCCATTGTCGGCAAAGCGAAACACCGCCCGCTTGCCCTGGTTGGTGGCACTGACCTCGATGCGCAAGGGGCGCTGCGGGTCGCGGTAGCGCAGCGCGTTGTCCAGCAAAACGGCAAACAGATCGCGCAGTGTCTTGTCGGCCAACGCCAGTCGGGGTAGCGGCTGTTGCACCACGATGTCGACCCCGATCGCGGGTTCACCGGCCTCCTGAATGATTTGACGCAGTGCGTCGGCGCTGTCAGTCGGCCCACCTGCGTCGACTTGGCTGTGGTCCAGCGCCAGATAGTGCTGGGCATCGCTCACCAGGGCCTTCAGGCGCTTGGACTCAAGGTCGATGAAGTGCAGCGATAGGCGGCTGTCTTCGTCGCGGGCCAGCTCCGACCTGGCGAGCAGTCGCTGCGCAAAACTCGCCAGCCGGCGCGTGGGCTCCTGAAAATGGTGCGCCATCACCTCGCCTAGGCGGCTGAGTTCCTGGTTGCGTGTCTGCAGTGTGGTGAGCAGCTTTTCGCGCTCGCGCTCCAGACTGCGGCGCTGCCGGATGGCGAGCACCAGCCAGACAATCACCCCCGCCTGCACGACCAATGCCGCCACCAAAAAAACCAACTGTTGGTGCTTGCTCTGCGCAATCTCACGCACCTGAACTTCCACCATTTCCTCCAGCTTTTGCTGGTAGTGCCACAGGTCTTGCGCCTGGTGGCGACCCGGCGTGATGTCATGGACGATGGAAAAGAGCAGCTTTTTTGCGCCGAAGTCAAACGGTCGCGAGTGCACTTCCACCGTTTGAACCGCATTATTGGCAAGCCGGTGGCGGAAGATAAAGTAGTTGCGGCCCTCGCTCTGTGCCAGTGTACGCTCGGCTGCAACCTGCTCTGGCGTGAAGGTATTGATTTGCTGTATCGTCATCGACCGCAGTTGCCCCCGGTCATAACCGTAAAAGCGGGCTGCGGCGGCGTTGGCGTCGACGATCTGGCCACTGCCGGGGTCAATCAGCAACATCACCACATCAGACTCGGCGAACACGCGGTCAAAATCAGGTTTGGCCGCCTGAGCCCAGGCCGACCCTGCCAACGAGCACACCATTGCCAGCACGACCAGCACGCCCTGCAAGGCCAGCCAAAGCCCCGTCAACCGCTGTAGGCTTCTCATAAGGAACCCTCCCTATCCGTGCCGCGCAGCGGCAGCACAAAGCAAAAGCGGCAGCCCTGGCCCGCCCCGCCCGACTCCACCCAGATGCGCCCGCCATGTCGCTCCACAATCTTGCTCGCCACCGCCAGCCCGATGCCGTTGCCCTCGTACTGGTCGCGCGCGTGCAGGCGTTGAAACACCTTGAACAGGCGATGAAATTGCCCCGGGTCGATGCCGATGCCGTTGTCGGCCACACAAAAGCGCCATCCTGCGCCGTCTGGCTCGTTGCTGACCGTGATGTGGATCTCTGGCACCCGATCCGGGGCGCGGTATTTCACCGCGTTACCAACCAGGTTTTGCCACAGGCGGGTGAACTCGTCGGGGCTGGCAAGCACCTGTGGCCAGTCGCCCGATACCCGCACGGTGGCCTGCGCCTCTGCAATAGCGGGGGCGAGAAAGCGCAGCGCCTCGTTCACGGCCTCCAGGCTGTTCAGCGCCCGCTTCGGCTCGCCCTTACGCCCCACGCGGGAGTATTCCAGCAGCGAGACCAGCATCTGGTCCATGCGCTTGGCGCCATCTGCGGCAAAGTGCATCATCTCGCGGGTCTCGCCATCGAGCTTGTCGGCCAGGGCGCGCTCCAGCAGTTGCACATAGCTGTTGACCATGCGCAGCGGCTGGCGCAGGTCGTGCGAGGCCACATAGGCAAATTGCTCCAGCTCGGCATTGGAGCGCGCCAGCGCCTGGCTCTCTTTTTGCAGCGCCTCTTCGGCGGTTTTGCGCTCGGTGATGTCCCAGTGGGTACCGGCCATCCACTCGGGTTTGCCGTCCGGAGTGCGGCTGACCAGTTTGCCGCGGTCTAGCACCCAGATCCAGTGCCCCTGTTTGTGGCGCATGCGCGACTCGCATTCGTAGGCGTCGGCCAGGCCCGCAAAGTGCTTGTCCAGCGCAGCACCCGACGCGCTCAGATCGTCGGGGTGGGCAAACTTCATCCAGGTGGCGATGCTGATGGGGGCCAGCTCACTCAGGGTGTAGCCAATCAGCTCGGCCCAGCGTTCATTGAAACGGGTCTCACCGGTTTGCACGTTCCACTCCCAGGTGCCCACACCGGTTCCCCACAGAATGTTGGCCAGGCGCTCACGCTCCAGTTTCACGCCTTTCTCCGCCTGCTCACGCTGCCGATCGGCTAGGCTGCGCTTGATCTGCGTGCGCCAGAGCTGCCAACCCAGCAGTGACGTGGCAAGGATAAAGAAGACCAATGAGCCCATGGTGCGCTGCACGCCCAGCGTCCACGCCGCCAGGTAATCGTCGCTACCCAGCCCGACACTGATGTGAAAGGGAAGACTGCTCATTCGGCGATAGAAACTGGTGCGCTCCACCCCGTCTGCGGTTCGCTTGCTGTGGTAGCTGAACTCGCGCACGCCGGAGGCGATGCCGTCGCCCAGCTCCCTGGAGAAGCCCGCGGCACCGATGGCACCAGCGGGCGTGTCGAGCACCGGATGGCGCACAACCAGGCCCAGACTGGCGTCGCGCAGTACGGCGATACCCTTTGGTCCGACATCCAGGGCAGACAGGAGCGTGCCCAGGTAACTCACCGGGATAGAGGCCGACACCACGCCGGCAAAGCTGCCATCGGTTTGGTTGAATCGGCGCACGAAGGAAATGATCCAGATGTTGTTGACGCGACCCAAAATCGGTTTGGTCACCACCATGCCGAGGTCGGCCTGATCACGCAACAAACGAAAAAAATCGCGGTCTGCCCAGCTTGCTGGCGAACTGGCGGCCACGCCTTCACCGAGAACGACCAGCCCGCTCGCATCGGCCACGCGCAGACTCGACAGTTCGGTCAGACGCCGCTGATGGGTAAGCAAAAAACTTTGGCTGTGCGATGAATCCAGACGGCCGCGCTCACGCAGTTGGCGCTCAAGCTCATCCACCACGCCGAGCAGTGTCAGTTCGATCTTCCCCACGCTGCCAGCGATGCTCTGGTCCAGCATGCGGGCCAGATTCTGGGTGGTGAGCCTGGCCTTTTCTTCGTAACCCGCTTTGCTGTCCATCACCGAATAGAGGGCCAAAGCCATCAAAAATCCGTTAAGCAGCACCACGGTCAGCAGCAGCCTGAGCGCATGACTTCGGTCCGGGAGTTTTGTCACTTCGTCAGTCGGCACAAGATCCTCCTTGCCGGCGTGCTGCAACCGAGCCGCCGAAATTTATAGAAAATACGACTCTAGCCCTCATGGAACGTGCGCAAGCAGCTATCGCAACCATAGCACTCCAGGTGCGCACCATTGCGAGGATTAACCGTCTCATGGGGCACTTTCCTCCTTCGGCAGCTCAAACCACACGCTGCAGCCACCGCCGGCAGTTTCTTCTATCCCAGCACAACCGCCACCGCTCTCAACCATGCGGCGCACCAGGGCCAGGCCGATGCCGGAGTCGGTTCCGCCGGGCTGCAAGCGCTCAAAAGCGCGAAACACCCTCTCGCGGTATTGCGCTTCAATGCCGGGGCCGTTGTCGCGGACCCATACGCGAACCACGCTGTCCGAGCGTGCGCCTTCAATGCGAATTTGCAGCACTCGTGCCGGACTGTCAGTGGGCGCGCCGTGGCGCAAGGCGTTGTCCAGCAGCAGTTCAAACACATCGCCCAGGCGCTGCGGGTCAAACCAAACGGCTGACAACGCACCCACTGTGATCTGCGCCCCACCGGCGGCAGTGCGCTGCGCCAATCTTCCCACCACCTGCGCGACCACCGCCTCGGTATCGACCCGCTGCACCGCAGCCAGCGGCTGGTCGGCCACCAGATAGCGCTGCACATCGCGCAGCAGGTTTTGCAGGTAGCGCGCCTGCTGGCCGATGAAGTCGAGCGCGAGCAAAGCCTCGGGGTCGTCCAGCCTGCTTGGGAGTTGCCTGCCGAGCAGCTCGGCGTAGCTGGCGATGCGCCGGGCGGGCTCTTGCAGGTGGTGGGCGGTGATTTCAGAGAAGCGCTGCAGGTCGGCGGTGCGCTGGGCCACCCGGCTCTCAAGCAAGGCCTCCTGATTGCGGGCGTTGAGCAGCAGCAGGGTCAGACCGGCCAGCAGCAGGCTGAACATCAGCCCCAGCGCAGCCTTGCCGAAGAGGCCGGCGTGATCGCCCCAACCCTGCACCGGACTCAAACCGAGCGTCCAGGTGGCGTTGGGGACCTGCATTTGGATTTCGACCGGGTCAGCCAGCGGCGTGGCACTGGCCGCAATCACCTGCCTTGTGCCGCCGTCCGGATGGATGCGCCAAAGCGCATAGGCGAAACCGCGCGCCTCCAGGGCAGCGAATTGCGCGGGGGCCAGGGCGTCGGGGAATTTGATCAGAATCGCGGTAAGGCCCCAGAATGCACGGCCACCGCGACCGTCGTCCAGAAACACCGGCATACGCCCGGCCGCAGCGAAACCGCCTTGCACCAGCTCAAAGGGCCCGGCCAGAGTCAGCCGGCCGGTGTCGCGCGCCAAAAAAGCCTCTTTGGTGCGCTGTGGATCTTTCAACAAGTCGTGGCCGATGGCTTTTTCATTGCCGCGCAGCGGAATGATTTCACGGACAACGCCCGCCGGCGCCAAGACCAGCGACGATGCGCCCGGATACAGAGGCAGCATCTGGGCGGCAATTTCGGGAAAATTCTCGACCGTTCCATTGCCTTGGCGCACCAGGGCCGCCAATGCCAGCGTGGCCGAGAGCGCGTGGCCCATGCTGTTCTCCACCAGATGGGCGCGCTCGGCGGCCAGATTGGAGACCCGGGCGCGCGATTCACGCAGGCTTGAAAGTTCCAGCTGCCAGATCAAAGCGCCGGACAAAAGCGCGGCCACGCTCAACACCACGGCAGCAACCGACCAGGCGCGTAGGCTCGGGTTTATGGCGAAAGGGTTCATGCG
>JAIFMR010000191.1 GCA_020048255.1 Rhodoferax sp.
CGGCCGGCACGCCAAGCGGCATCGGCCCCAACAACGCCCCAAGAGCCCCTGCTGAATCTGCGCCTGGAGTTGGAAGAATTCAGCCAGCTTTTTGAAACCCCCGACAAAAGCAGCGGCCTGCTGCGCCTGCGCGCCACCGTGATGCAGCGCAGCACCACCGCAGAAACCCTGCTGGCCCAACGCAGTTTTGTCGTGCAACACAGCGCCCCCAGCGCCGACGCCAGCGGTGGTGTGCGCGCCCTCACAATGGCAACAGATCAAGTCATTGGGGACATTGAAGCGTGGCTGGGGCAAGTGGTTCAATAGCACGGTACAGTGTTCGATCAACAATCAGCTGACTGTGAAACCACGGATGACCGTCGGTCCATGGTGTGTTTTATTTGAAATATAGGAGCTAGCCATGCTTATCCGGATCGTCTATCTCAGCTCTGCGGTGGGGCCACAAACTGGCACCATGACCCAAGCCATCTTGGAAAAATCTCAAGCCTGGAACCAGGCCAACGGGATCACAGGTGTGCTTTGCCAGGGCCAAGGTGTTTTTTTGCAGGCGCTTGAGGGCGAGAGAAAAACAGTGACCGAACTTTACACGCGCATCTGTGCTGACCAACGGCACAACAATGTTGAAATTTTGCACTGCGAAAGTATTCTCGAGCGACGCTACAAGAATTGGTCTATGGCGCTGGTCAACTTGTCTGACATTGACCCGTCCACAAAAATCGACTGGCCTGAGTTTGACCCCTACTCTGTGACCGGGATGCTGGTGATGGCTCGCATCGATGAACTGCTCGCTGAAGGCACAGTGATCAACGGGTTGGATTGACCCCGGGGTGAGCTCGCCAACTCGCTACCCGGCGAACTGGTGTGCGCCCGAATGACGCGCAAATTTCTTGAATTCTCCCTGGCACAAGGCAACAACCTGATCACGCCCTGGCCAGAGCACCGCTTTGCTGGGCTGAAACCTGACACAGATGATCTTGAGCGCATGAGCGGCTGCTGAGTCTGAGTCAAGAACAGTAAGCTCGGTGCGTTTACCTCGACGCCATCCCCGCCATGGTCGGCAATCCGGCCTGGGTCCAGGCGTTCATGCCCCCTTTGACGTTGACAGCTTGGGTGAATCCAGCTTTGGCCAAAATCTCTTGCGCCTGCCCCGAACGGTTGCCAGAGCGGCAGATCAGGGCGATGGGTTTGTCTTTGTGCGCACTGAGTTCGGCCAGACGACGCTCCAGTTGCCCCAGCGGGATCAGCGTGCTGCCCGGCGCGTGGGCCTGGGCGTATTCGCTGGGCTCGCGCACATCGATCAACAAGGCACCTTGGCTCTGCATGACCGCACCCTGTTTCACATCCACTCCAGGGACTTCCGTGCAGGCCACCAGCAGGGTTGCCAGCGCCAGGGCAGCCCACAAGGAGATGCGCACGGGCTTCAAAAGGTTTCCCAATCGTCATCACCGCCCTTGGCCGGCGCTGCCGGTGCCGGGGCGGGAGCCGCTGGCTTTTTGGCTGGGGCGCTGTGGCTCAGCTGCGGTGCTTTTGGTTTGAGCGCTGGCGCGTTGGATTTGGGTGCAGCGGCTAGTTTGGGGCGGGGCGCCGGCGCTGCAATGGGTTTGGGCGGTGCGGCTCTGCGCGGTGCTGCGGCAAAGGGCGCCGGGCGATAGCCCGAGGCGCCTTGTCCGCTGGCCTGGAACACCGCCACGTTCTGCACCAGCTCCTGGGCCTGCGAGCGCAGGCTGCCGGCGGCGGCAGCCATCTGCTCCACCAAGGCGGCGTTTTGCTGCGTGGCCTGGTCCATTTGCATCACGGCTTCACTGACATTGGCCACACCGCTGGCTTGCTCAGCACCGGCAGCGCTAATCTCACCCATGATGTCGGTCACCCGGCGAATCGACCCCACCACTTCGGTCATGGTGGTGCCGGCCTGGTCCACCAGATTGCTGCCGAGCTCGACTCGCTCCACGCTGGTGTTGATGAGGGTCTTGATTTCCTTGGCGGCTTCAGCCGAGCGCCCGGCCAGCGAACGCACCTCGCTGGCCACCACAGCAAAGCCACGGCCCTGCTCACCGGCGCGGGCGGCTTCCACCGCCGCGTTCAGCGCCAGAATATTTGTCTGAAAGGCAATGCCGTCGATCACGCTGATGATGTCGCTGATCTTGCGCGAGGCCTCGTTGATGCCGCGCATGGTGTCCACCACCTGGCTGACCACCGCACCGCCTTGCGCTGCAACTGTGCTGGCGTTCATGGCCAGCTGGTTGGCCTGACGGGCGTTTTCGGCAGACTGCGTGACCATTTGCGTGAGGTGCTCCATGCTGCTGGCGGTGCGCTGCAAGTTGCTGGCGGTTTGCTCGGTGCGGTCGCTCAAGTCCTGGTTACCGCTGGCGATTTCGGCGGCGGCCAGCTCAATGCTGCTGGAGCCCGTGCGCACGGCAGACACCGCCGTGTTCATGCGCGCCAGCGTGCTCTTGAGCGCTTGGCCCGCTGGGGTATCTGCGGCAACTTGCGTCACATCCAGGGCAATGCTGTCGGTCTGATTCACGTGGGACACCAGCAAGCCCAGCTCTTCACCGGCTTGGGCGGCACGCGCCATACCCACCACCAAAACGATCTCGACACCCGACTGCACCACCACGTACACGGCGTGCAGCATGATCACGGCAAAGTTGGGTGCCGACAGGCAATACACTCCAAACCCCGCCGCTTGCAGGCGGTCAAACAGCACATGGTGCACGGCATACATGGCCGCACCAAACACCACCACGCGCCAGTCACGGTACACCAGCAACAAGGCCAGCGTGACAAACACCCCGAAGTGAAACTCCACCATGCCCTGCGAGAGCTGAATGTGCAGCACCACAAAACCAATCAGCACAAAGGTCAGCACATATTTACTCAAGCTGGTGCCCTTGGCGCTGGCAAAAACCACCCCTGCCAACAGCGAAAACACCACAGTGCCCCCAATGGCCAGACTGGTATCAATAAACTGAAATCCCAGAATCAAGGTGGCCAGGGCACTGATGCCAATGGCCAGCAAAATAATTTTGTCGCCAAACAATTCAGTCGAATTCGGTGTTGAGTCACTCGGGTTTTCAGTCATGGGTTTCTCCAAATGTTGTTGCTACTTCAGCTCAATCGCATAGGCTGGCCCGCGATCGGCGAACGCCACAATATAACCACAAATCGATCTATATTCGCTAAAGCTTCTGGCGTTGACCACTTCATCGGGTCGTTTCTTTGGGGCAGCCAGCGAAAAAAACGTGATCAGGCCAAACACGATCAGGATGGTTGGCCACCATACGCGCGACAGCTCGGTCAGACTCACGTTGATCAGTCCCAAGTTGCTCAACAGAAAAATATACCCGTCAGCACCAACACAATCGCAACGACGTTGCGCTTGAGCTTCATGGCGTTTCCTTTTCTGCCGATGAAGCGTCGGTTCATCAAGTTGCGCAAGCATACCGGGAATTTCAGTGTGGTGGCAATGGTTGCGCCCAAGTCAAAAGATTGCCTACCGCATTGACTTAAATCACGCCTGCAACCTCGTCTGACTTGTACAGTTGCGCGCTTTCTATCTTGGTGTCTCAAGGCGACAAACACCCAACGATCGAAACAAAACAACGATGGAGCACCCATGTTCAAACCCACTCATAGACTTGTCGGCCTCTGCCTGCTGGCCCTGAGCTTGTGGGCACAGGCCAACACCCCGCCCGAACCCAGTCCGGCATCGCTGACATCCGCGCCACTGGCCAAATCCGCCAGCAACAGCACTACCGACCACAGCCAACTGGAGGCGCTCAAAGGCCCGTTCAAGTCTGGCCCGGAGGTGACAAAAGCCTGTCTGAGCTGCCACAACACAGCGGGCCATCAGGTGATGAAGAGCGTTCACTGGACCTGGGAAGCCGTCAACCCCACCACCGGCAAGACGGTCGGCAAAAAAATCACCGCCAATAATTTTTGCGGCTCCCCGATCTCCAACGAGCCACGCTGCACCAGCTGTCACGCGGGTTACGGCTGGAAAGACAAAAATTTTGACTTCACCAATCAAGGCAACGTGGACTGCCTGGTCTGCCATGACAACAGCGGCACGTACAAAAAATTCAGCACTGATGCCGGTCACCCCTTGTACGCCGACCGTGAGTTTGAGCCGCAGGAAGGGCCACCGGGCAAGAAGCTATTCAAGTCGCCTGACCTAACCAAGATTGCGCAAAACGTTGGCAAACCCGGCCGTGAAAACTGCGGTGCCTGCCACTTCAGCGGCGGCGGCGGTGATGCAGTCAAACACGGCGACCTGGACTCGTCGCTGAAAAAGCCCTCGCGCGAACTCGACGTGCACATGGCCAAGGACGGTGCCAACATGGTCTGCGCCGACTGCCATACCTTCAACGCGCACCAGCCCTCTGGCAGCCGCTTCACCACGCGCTCCAAAGACGCGCACGGCCTCGACCTGCCCAAAGACGACCATGACCGCGCCACTTGTGAGTCCTGCCACAGCCAGGCCCCGCACAAAGAGGCCAAGATCAATAACCATACCAACAAGGTGGCCTGCCAAACCTGCCATATCCCCGAGTTTGCCCGGGGTGGCATTGCCACCAAAATGCTGTGGGACTGGTCCACCGCTGGCAAGATGGGGCCGGACGGCAAGCCTCTGTTTGTTAAGGACGAACATGGGCACCTGTCTTACTCAGCCGCCAAGGGCGACTTCAAGTACGGCGAGAACGTGCGCCCCGAATACAAGTGGTTCAACGGCAACGTCAACCCGGTGAATATCACCGACAAGTTTGACGACACCCAGGTGCTTGACCTCAACCGCATTGACGGCTCGGCCAAAGACCCGAACGCGCGCATCTGGCCGTTCAAGGTCATGCACGGCAAGCAGCCTTACGACACCGTGAACAAGACCCTGGTGGTCAACCACGTTTGGGGTGACGACGACACGGCACTGTGGAAACACTACGACTACGCCAAATCAATCAAAGCCGGCATGGATTACGCCGGCCTGCCGTACAGTGGCCAATTCGGTTTTATTGAAACCCGCATGAACTGGTTCATCACCCACATGGTCGCGCCCAAGGAAAAAGCGGTACCCTGCGCGCAGTGCCATACCCGCGCTGACGATGGTCGCCTAGCGGCCATCACCGACATTTACCTGCCTGGGCGTGACCGCAATGGCTGGGTCGACCTGCTCGGAGGTCTAGCGATCGCTGGCTCGATCGGCGCGGGCGCAGTCCATGGTCTGGTTCGCATCATCACCCGCCGTCGCAAGGGAGCCCCGAAATGAACGCCGCACGCATCTACATCTACAAACGTTATGAACGCTTCTGGCACTGGTCACAAGCGCTGCTGGTGATCATCATGATGGTCACTGGTTTTGAGATCCATGGCAGCTACAGCCTGATGGGTTTTCAAAAGGCGGTGCAACTGCACACCCTGGCGGCGTGGACGCTGCTGGTGCTGTGGGCGTTCACCATCTTCTGGCAATTCACCACCGACGAGTGGAAGCAGTACCTGCCCTCGCTCAAAAATGTGATGGCAATGATCCACTACTACACGATTGGCATCTTTACCCATTCACCACACCCGTTTCGCAAAACTGTGGTGCAAAAACACAATCCGCTGCAACGCCTGGCCTACCTGGCGTTGTTGGCTTTCATTTCACCGCTGGTCTGGGGTTCGGGGCTGTTTTACCTGTTCTATGGCAGCTGGAACGCGCTGGGGATCGACAAGTACCTGACCTTGGAGTTCGTCGCCATCGCCCACACCGCAGGGGCCTTCATGATGACGGCGTTTTTCTTCATCCATGTCTATCTGACCACCACCGGTCACACGGTGTTTGCACATATCAAGGCCATGATCACTGGATGGGAAGAGGCCGAACACGAGCTACCCAAAGCCGGGCACTGAGCCGCGCGACTGGCGGCGCCCCGCAACGGCCTGAGGGTTCCAGACCGAACTTTCACGCGTTCATTTGGCCTCGCAACTGCGGTCAGTACGCTGGTTGTTGACGGCTTGCATCATGCCCATTTTTCGTCCGTCGGCAGTGTCGTTCATGCGGATGGATCCAGCGTCCCAGTTAGGTGACCTGGTCATGTCACCCTTGCCGACCATCACGTTGCAGTCCTGGCTGCAACGACGTCCTATTGCCACTGACCTTTGGGCAGCTTTTCATTTTGTGACAAGTCTGCGGCGGTAGGCGAGACAGTTGGCACATCGGAAAAACATCGATTCGCTGCCCCCTCACGCCATCAACTGCACATTGCCCCCCGCCGCCGTGGTGTTGACGGTGATCGTCTGCTCAGCGCAGAAGCGGTACAGATAATGCGGTCCGCCAGCCTTGGGGCCGGTGCCGCTCAAACCTTCGCCACCAAAAGGCTGCACCCCCACCACGGCGCCAATCTGGTTGCGGTTGATGTAGACGTTGCCAATGTGCGCGGCGCGCGCCAGGTGCTGGGCTCGACTGTCAATGCGCGTCTGGATGCCGATGGTCAGGCCATAGCCCAGCGCGTTGATCTGTTCAATTACCGCCAACGGGTCGCCACCCCAACGCACGATATGCAACACTGGGCCGAAGATTTCTTCTTTCAAATCGCCGATATGCTGCACCTCAAACGCCTGCGGTGTGATCAGATTAGGTATCGATTCAATAGCTGCTAACACTTGCTGTGACTGGGCTAGAGGCCGATTAGGCTTGTCATCATTGGCAGCCCCCAGCAAGTCGCGCGCTTCACGGCGCAGCCGAGCCAGTTGGCGTTGTATGCCATCAAACGCATCCGCATCAATTACCGGGCCAATGTCGGTGGCCAAGTCAGCCGGGTCGCCCACCGCCAGCTCGCGCGCTGCGCCCACAATCATGTCCATCACAGGGCCGGCAATTTCTTCATGCACACACAGCAAACGCAGCGCCGAGCAACGCTGGCCGGCGCTTCTGAAGGCCGACTGCATCACCGCATCACACACCTGCTCGGGCAAGGCGGTGCTGTCCACCAGCATGGCGTTGATGCCGCCGGTCTCGGCGATCAGCGGAACAATCGGGCCGTCTTTGGCCGCCAGCGCCCGGTTGATGTGCTTGGCCACCGGGGTGGAGCCGGTAAACACCACACCGGCCACACCGGGTGCCGCCACCAGCGCCGCACCCACGGTGTCGCCCGGGCCATGCAGCAACTGCAGTGCGTCTTCAGGCACACCGGCAGTGTGCAGCAACTTGACCGCTTCCAATGCCACCCCGGGCGTTTGCTCAGCCGGTTTGGCCAGCACCGTGTTGCCGGTGGCCAGTGCGGCGGCGACCTGGCCCAAAAAGATTGCCAGTGGAAAGTTCCACGGGCTGATGCACACCCACGGGCCGCGCGCGGTCAGGCGCAGCTCGTTGCCCTCACCGGTGACCCCCAGCAAGGTGGTGCCTTCCATGCCCGGCATGATCTGTGGCTGCATGATGCGCTCGGCTTGAGCCGCGTAATAACGCAGGAAGTCGATGGCCTCACGCACCTCACC
>JAIFMR010000077.1 GCA_020048255.1 Rhodoferax sp.
TGCGCCCGCCTGTGACCACCACGGCACAAGCCTTGGCCTACCGTGAGCGTATCCGCGCCGCCGTGCCGGAAGGCCTGGCGTTTGAGCCCCTGATGACGCTGTACCTGACAGACAACCTGCCGGCTGATGAGGTTCTGCGTGCGCGTGATGCCGGCGTGGTGGCGGTCAAGCTCTACCCGGCGGGCGCCACCACCAACAGCGATGCGGGCGTGACAGACATGCGCAAAACCTACCAGACGCTGGAAGCCATGCAGTGCGCTGGCCTGCTGCTGCTGGTGCACGGGGAGGTCACCTCGCCGGATATTGACCTGTTTGACCGCGAAGCCGTGTTCATTGACACCCAATTGATACCGCTGCGCCGTGACTTTCCCGAGCTGAAAATCGTCTTTGAGCACATCACCACGCGCGAGGCGGCGCAGTATGTGCAAGAGTCGGACCGGTTTACCGCAGCCACCTTGACGGCGCACCACTTGCTGTTCAACCGCAATGCCATTTTTACCGGAGGCATTCGGCCGCACTATTACTGCCTGCCCGTGCTCAAACGCGAGACCCATCGCCAAGCCTTGCTGGCGGCGGCCACCAGCGGTAGCCCCAAGTTTTTTCTGGGCACCGACAGTGCGCCACACCCGGTGCATCTGAAGGAACACGCCAGCGGTTGCGCCGGCTGCTACACCGCGCATGCCGCCATGGAACTCTATGCCCAGGCCTTTGATTCAGTGGGCGCGCTGGACAAGTTGGAAGCCTTTGCCAGCTTCAATGGGGCAGACTTTTATGGCCTGCCGCGCAACACCGGTACCCTGACCTTGAAGCGTGAAAGCTGGACACCCCCGGCCAGTTTTGCTTTTGGCCAGGCCGAACTCAAGCCCCTGTGCGCTGGTGAGGCCTTGCCGTGGCGTGTGGTTTGAACAATGAAGACTGAGACACCGCGCAAGATGGCGCTTCTGATCGATGCAGACAACTTGTCGCCCAACGATGTTGAGGCTGTTTTTGACTACTTGGATAAAAGTGGCTATCTGTTGCCGGTCCGGCGCGCTTATGGTGGTTACGAAAAACTCTCTGGTATGAAGGCTGTGCTGCGCCAGCGATCGGTCCGGGCGCTGGTGAACCAGGGCAAGGGCACCACCGATGTCTCGCTGGTGGTGGATGCCATGGATTTGCTGCATGGCGCACAGTTGCCATCCACCGTTGCCATTGTGTCAAGCGATGCCGATTTCGCTCCGCTGGCGTTGCGCCTGCGTGAGGCCGACATTTGTGTGCTGTGTTTTGCCAATCGCCTCAACGCGACACCGAATGCACTGGCTATTGCCTATGACGCGGTCGTTTTTGTGGATGACTTGGTGAAGTCCACTTCAGAAGATGCAGCCGACGAGGTCAAGCCGGTACGCAAGCGGCCCGTTCGCTCGGCAGCTGCTTCAGCGGTGAGAGAGACGGCGCCGGTGCCAGCCATTCCAATGGATGCGGACGCACAGGTGGCTCAGGCGGCGATCAGCAAAAAAGTTCCTCGTAAAACCAAAGCAAGCACCCAAGCTGAGGCAGAAGTGCCCGATCTGTTCAGCGCCCAGGAGAATGTGGCGCCGAGCTTGGATACTGCCGTGGCGCTCCCGTCGGAGGTCGAGGCCATCTTGGAGGTGGTTCCGGCTTTGAAGACGGGTCAGCCGCAAGCCTTGGCCATGGTGGCCAAGGCGCTGCTGGTTGCCAAACTGCGTGGCAAGAACATGACGGCCACCAAGTTGCTCAAAAAGTTTCCGAGTCACTTTGCATTGTTGCCAGTGGAGAAGCCCAGGTCGGTAATCTACGCCGTGCCGCATGACTTGACATGAGCCTGTCGGCCAGTCCAACGGCGGGGCAGGTTGATCAGCCCGCTGGTGCTTCGAACCTGAAGGCAATTGACTGGCACGCCGCTTGGCTCAGCCCATGGCGCACACTGGGTGAGGCTGCTGCCCAACACATTTTGGCCGGCGTGTCACAACCTGAGGCGCTCAACGCCGTGACACAGGCACATTTTCTTGAGCGCATTCCCATTCGTTTTGTGCCACAGGCAGATTTACCACCCGGCATGGCTTACGAGCAATATATATTTGATAGCGGCTTGTGCGAACCACTTGCATGTGGCGCAAATCGCCCAGACCGGTATTGCCCCGGTGCGTGGTCCGGCGCGTGATGCCTTGACGCTGTTTGACGAAAACGCCGCCTTGCTGCGTGCGCCCGATGCCTTGTGGGACGCCTTGGTCGCCAAAGACTGGGCGGGCGTGTTTGGTCCTTTGCGTGGGCTGTGGGATGAGTCGTGCCTGGTGCTGTTTGGCCACGCTTTGCTTGAAAAATTGGTTTATCCAAGAAAATCGATCACAGCCCACGTCTACCGTGCGTACCCAGCTACAGACTCCATAGCAGATATGGATGCCTGGCTGGCCGCTGATTTAAGCGCAGACAAGCTCGCGGCCAAACCCTTTGCCCATCTGCCGGTGTTGGGCGTGCCAGGGTGGTGGGCGGGCAATGCGGCGCCCGGCTTCTACGATGACCCCTCCGTGTTCAGGGCTGCGCGCTGTCTGCCCCTTGCCCCGCATAAATAGGCAGTTGTTGTGGGGAATTGCGCCCTGACTGGCTTGAATTGTGGCGCTTGGCCACTACCATTCGCCCTGTGTCGCAGCCAAGCTGTATGTTTTTAAAGAGGAAATCATGAAACGGATTCTTTTGTTTGTACTCACCAATGTGATGGTGGTGGCGGTGCTAGGTGTGGTGGCGAGCCTGCTGGGCGTCAATCGGTACCTGACCGCCAATGGGCTTGACCTGGGCGCGCTGCTGGGCTTTGCGCTGGTGATGGGGTTTGGCGGTGCCATTATTTCCCTGTTGATCAGCAAACCCATGGCCAAGTGGACTTCGGGGGTGCGTGTCATCAACCAGCCCTCCAATTCCGACGAGGCCTGGATTGTGGAAACCGTGCGCAAGTTGTCTGAACGCGCCGGCATTGGCATGCCTGAAGTGGGTATTTTTGAAGGCGCACCCAACGCGTTTGCCACAGGTGCGTTCAAGAACTCGGCCCTGGTGGCCGTGTCGACCGGTTTGCTGCAAGGTATGACGCATGAAGAAATTGAGGCGGTCATTGCCCACGAGGTGGCCCACATTGCCAATGGCGACATGGTGACCATGACGTTGATCCAGGGCGTGATGAATACCTTTGTGGTGTTTTTAAGCCGGGTGATTGGATATGCGGTGGACAGTTTCTTGCGCAAGGGCGACAGTGAAAACACCGGTCCCGGCATGGGCTACATGATCACCACCATTGTGCTGGACATCGTGCTGGGTTTTGCCGCTGCCATCGTGGTGGCCTGGTTCAGCCGGCACCGTGAGTTCCGCGCTGATGGGGGTGCTGCTCAACTCATGGGACGCAAGCAGCCCATGATCAACGCTTTGGCACGGCTGGGCGGCATGCATCCGGGTGAACTGCCCAAGAGCGTGGCGGCATTTGGTATTGCTGGTGGTATTGGGGCGCTGTTTTCGACTCACCCGCCCCTGGAAGACCGCATCGCCGCCCTGCAAAACTCTCAGGCCTGATCGGTCGCCCTCACAAGCCCAAGGACTTCAACAGACTGTCGTGGTCTTCGGGCTCGGGTGAGGGCATGGGCGCAGGTGCCACCTGGGCGTGGGCTTGGGCAATCAGTGCATCCGGGTCGGGCACTTCGTTGGCTTCAAAGTCATAGAGTTTGATGAACTCAGTCCTATCAATCGCCAGCTCCAAGTAAAAAATATTGTTTTTACCGGTGTAAAACGTCACCCGGCGCACCTCGGGCTTGTCCAGATGCGTGTCCACACTCAGCACCAACTGCTTGTTGAGCACCAGCATTTTGGGCTGGTTCTGGGTGATGTGGGTTTGCAGCTCGCGGCGCACTTTGCCGGTGAAGTCCCCGACGATCTGGTTCATCAGTTCGCCCATGATGTTGGCGACTTCATCCGAGGTGTGTGAACCGGCCAGCTCGCTCTTGGGCATGCCCATGTTGATCATGTAGCTCTCATAGAGCTCCATGGCGGTCTGTGCCGAAAAATTGATCACTACCAGACCTGAAAAGCCGCCATCAAACAGCACAAAGCACCCAATGTCGGGTTTCAGGCAGGTTTTGGTGATGCGCTGCACCATGCCTGAGTAGTGCACATTGCACTGCGTGGCCACGTTCAACACGCGCGTCACCGAATTACACAAGCTGGTGAGCAGGTCTTCGGTGCCATACACCACGGGGTTGTCTTGCCCTTTCTTGGCCATGTCAGGTCTCTTTCATGTAAAAGAAGCAATGTACCGCAGAGTTGGCCTGCTCAAGCGTTTGCGGGGCAAAGTTCAAATATCATTTGCCACCGCCTTGGTCAGTGCCGCTGGTTACTGGGGTGTCTCTGAACAGAAAGAAATGACGATGGAAAAAGTTGCTTTGGTCACGGGTGCGGGTTCTGGCATTGGCAAAGCGTGCGCGCTGGCCTTGCTCAAGGAAGATTGGCAGGTTGTTTTTGTCGGGCGGCGCGCTGAAGTGTTGCAGGCCGCCATTGCAGCAGCAGGCCCGAACAGTGCCAATGGTGTGGCCATTGTGGCCGACCTCTCACGGGAGGAAGACGTCAAAGCCTTGTTCGAGCAGATTCGTGCGCGTTACGGCCGACTGGACTTGCTGTTCAACAACGCGGGGGTGTTTTTGCCGTTTGCCTTGCCTGGCGATATTTCGGGTGATGACTGGCGCCGGGTGGTTGACATCAATCTCAATGGGGCGTTTTATGCCTTGTCAGCGGCCTTCAAACTGATGCAAGAGCAGCAGCCCCAAGGCGGGCGCATCATCAACAACGGCTCCATCTCGGCCCATGTGCCTCGCCCTGGCTCCATGGCCTACGCTGCCACCAAACATGCGGTCAGCGGGCTGACACGCGCAGCAGCACTTGACGGTCGCGCCTTTAACATTGCGGTGGGTCAGATCGACATTGGCAACGTCACCTCCGATATGACCGCCGTCATGACCCAAGGCGTGCCGCAGGCCGACGGCAGCATCAAGCCCGAGCCGTGTATGGACATCTCAGCGGTGGTGGAGACCTTCATGACCATGGTCCGCTTGCCTCTGTCGGCCAATATTCTGTTCACCACGGTGATGGCATCGACCATGCCCTATGTCGGTCGTGGTTAAGCGATGCGGGCTGACTGGTGCAGCCCCCAGCAGTCATCCGGGTTGGTACGCCTGGGCCAGTGCCTCAGCCAGTTTGATGCCGTCCACCCCGGCTGACAAAATGCCACCCGCGTAGCCTGCGCCTTCGCCACCGGGGTACAGCCCGGCGGTGTTAATGCTCTGAAAATTGTCGCCACGCGGCATGCGCAAGGGGGAAGAGGTGCGAGTCTCCACACCGGTCAGCACCGCATCCGGCATGTCAAAACCTTTGATTTTTTTGCCAAACGCCGGCAAGGCCTCGCGCAGGGCAGCAATGGCGTAGCCTGGCAGGCTGCTGTGCAGGTCACCGAGCTTGACACCGGGCTGGTACGAGGGCAGCACCGTGCCCAAGCTGTTGGAAGCCTGCCCCTGAATGAACTCGCCCACCAGTTGCCCGGGCGCTTGGTAGTTGCTGCCGCCCAAAACAAAGGCCTGGGCTTCGAGCTGGCGTTGCAAATTGATGCCCGCCAGTGGATGCACGGCCTGCGCCTGATTTGCTCTCAGCTCCATAGCTTCCTGCGCATATCTGGCGCCGGCTACAGGGCCAAAAGCCTCTATGAATGCCGGTGCGTCCTGCGGATAGTCGGTGGGCTCAATACCCACCACCAAACCGGCATTGGCGTTGCGCTCGTTGCGCGAATACTGGCTCATGCCATTGGTCACCACCCGGCCCACTTCCGAGGTGGCGGCCACCACCGTACCGCCAGGGCACATGCAAAAACTGTAGACGGCTCGGCCATTGCTGGCGTGGTGCACCAGTTTGTAGTCGGCCGCACCCAGGCTGGGATGGCCGGCATGACGGCCCCAGCGTGCGCGGTCAATCACGCTTTGCGGGTGCTCAATGCGAAACCCCACCGAAAACGCTTTGGCCTCGACCGCCACGCCGCGCTCGTGCAGCATGGCAAAGGTGTCGCGGGCGCTGTGCCCCAGGGCCATCACCACCTGGTTGGCACGCAACTCATACGTTTGACCATCGGCCTGGTTCTGCACCGTCAGGCCACGCAGTTGCCGACCGCCACCGGTGTCATCGACCAGAATGTCTGTCACGCGTTGCTCAAAGCGAATCTCGCCACCCAGCGCCACGATCTGCTCGCGCAGGTTCTCGACCACGCGAACCAGCTTGAAGGTGCCAATGTGCGGGTGCGCCTCCACCAGAATTTCGGGCGGTGCGCCGGCTTTGACAAACTCCTGCATGACCTTGCGCCCCAGATGGCGCGGGTCCTTGATCTGGCTCCACAGCTTGCCATCAGAAAACGTGCCCGCGCCGCCTTCGCCAAACTGCACATTGCTCTCGGGGTTGAGCACGTGTTTGCGCCACAGCCCCCAGGTATCTTTGGTGCGCTCGCGCACCGCTTTGCCACGCTCCAGCACAATCGGTTTGAAGCCCATTTGTGCCAGAACCAATGCCGCAAAAATGCCGCAAGGCCCAAACCCCACCACCACTGGGCGCAAGGGCAGGGAGGCCGGGGCTTGCGCGACCAGGCGGTAAGCCATGTCAGGCGTGGGCTGGATGTGCGGGTTGGCAGCATGCAGCTGCAAGATCTGGAGTTCGCGCTCGGGCTGGGTCAGTGCCACATCCACGATGTAGACCGCCCGCAGCTCGGCTTGGCGGGCGTCAAAACTGCGTTTGAAGACCTGCAACTCACTCAGTTCGGCTTCGGTCACGCCCAGCGTCTGGGCCGCCAGTCGGCGCAGTGCGGCCAGTGGGTGCGGGGTGGGGGAACGGTCCTGCTCGGTTTCTTCGGGGGCATCGGCAGCGCGCCGCGTGACCACAGGCAAGGCAGAAAGAGGGAGTTTGAGCTCTGAAAGTCGGATCATGGCAGGGTGCAAGGAGGCTTGTATTTATCAAGCAGAAGCGCCCGATTTTAGGTGGGCAGGAAGTCTTCCACCGACAAGTAGCGCTCGCCGGTGTCGTAGTTAAAGCCCAATACCGTGGACCCTGGCGCAATGTCAGGCAGCTTCTGTGCAATGGCGGCCAGTGTGGCCCCGCTGGAAATCCCCACCAGCAGGCCCTCTTCTGCCGCACTGCGCCGGGCGTAGTCGCGGGCCGGTTCGCCATCCACCAAAATCACACCGTCCAGCAATTGGGTCTTCAAGTTTTTCGGAATGAAGCCGGCGCCAATGCCCTGGATCGGGTGCGGTGCGGGTGCGCCACCAGAAATGACCGGTGACGCAGCGGGTTCTACCGCATATACCTTGAGTTGGGGCCATTTGGCCTTGAGCACTTGCGCCACGCCACTGAGGTGGCCGCCGGTACCCACGCCGGTGATCAGCACGTCAACGCCCTGCGGGAAGTCGGCCAAAATCTCCAGGGCGGTGGTGCGCGCATGCACGTCGATGTTGGCCGGGTTGTCAAACTGCTGAGGAACCCAGGAGCCAGGGATGGACAAGGACAATTCAAAGGCGCGGGCAATGGCGCCTTTCATGCCCCGGTCACGCGGGGTCAAATCAAAGGTGGCGCCATAGGCCAGCATCAGACGCCTTCGCTCGATGCTCATGCTGTCGGGCATGACCAAAATCAGTTTGTAGCCCTTGACCGCGGCCACCAGGGCCAACCCCACGCCGGTGTTGCCCGACGTCGGCTCGATGATGGTGCCCCCAGGCAGCAGCGCGCCAGACTTTTCAGCAGCTTGCACCATGGCCAGCGCCACCCGGTCCTTGATGGATCCGCCCGGATTGGTGCGCTCGGATTTGATGTAAACCTGATGCGTATTGCCAAACAGACGGTTGATGCGGATGTGCGGCGTGTTACCGATGGTTTCTAAAACGCTGTCGACTTTCATGGAAATCCTGGTCTGGTTATGCGCGGGTGATGCCGTGTTGATTGCCACGATAATAAAGGAGTGAAGCCTGCCAGACTGTCGCTGGTGCAATTCTGGAAACAGAGCACTGGAGGAACGTCCGGACTGCATAGGGCAGCGTAGCAGCTAACGGCTGTCCACTGAAAGCCTGTCCCGCAAGGGCTGGGTATAAGGTGAGGATCAGAGCAACAGAGACGAGTCGC
>JAIFMR010000014.1 GCA_020048255.1 Rhodoferax sp.
GGCTGAACGCCTGACGGGAATCATCATCCAGACTCAGCGCGTAGTCCACCGCGGAGGGAATGGCTGCGGCCAGCGCTGACAAGATGCGTTGCCCGGCGCTTTGCCCCAGCGGCACCGCCTTGATGGCGGCTTGCATCATGTTTTCTGCCCAGCCAAAGGCGTAGCACAGCAGGCAGTCGCGCAGCGGCGCGGCGGTGGCGCTGGCGGCCAGTGCAAAGGCCAGCGGGTAGGTGGGTTGCAACTGCGCCAGCAGGTCGATCTGTTCCGGTGCAGCGGTGGTGTGGTTGCGCAGCCACTCCAGCAGGCTGCGGCCCATTTGCTCGGTTTGGGCACGCAGCTCGCTGCTTTCCCGGGTTTGCAATACCCAGGCGTTGAGCTGGGCGATGCGCGCCTGGTCGGCTGCCTGCCAGCCAGGCACCGCCTGCGCAATCACGGCCAGATCAGCGCGAGCCAGGCTGGTATGCAGCTGCTCAACCAGCCAATTCGATGCTGCTGATTCTGTAGTGACCAGCGCACTATCGACGGCGGCCTCAAGGCATTCCGAGTACGAAAACCCGCCCACCGGCAGTGCCGGTGAGGCCAGCCAC
This sequence comes from Rhodoferax sp., assembly GCA_020048255.1. GTDB lineage: Bacteria > Pseudomonadota > Gammaproteobacteria > Burkholderiales > Burkholderiaceae_C > Rhodoferax. The sequence continues at coordinate 588 of JAIFMR010000014.1, forward strand.
ATCAACTGCATCAGGCTGCTGTCTTGCATGTTGCTGCAGTTGTCAGTGGGGGTGGTGGCCGCAGCCTGGGCCGTGTACGTGAGTTACGGGGGCTGCTGGGCTGGCTGTGGAGGGGAGCGTGGGGTGGACGGTGGGCGGGTGGACATGATCATGGCTGTGATCGTGGTCGTGATCATGCCCATGATGGTGGCCACCAAAGTGACCGCCCGTGGCATAAGCACCGTTCTCCGGTTCAAAGGGTTCGCTCACCTCCGTCACCGTCAAGTGCATGGCGCGCAGCATGTCGGCCAGCACATGGTCCGGCTCAATCTTCAGGTGGTCAGGCTTGAGTTCAATGGGCACATGCCGGTTGCCCAGGTGGTAGGCGGCGCGGATCAAATCAAACGCCGTGCCATGGTCGGGGCAATGGGTGATTTTCAGCACAGTTTGCGGTGCGGCCCAGACCTTGATCAGAGAACCGTCATGGGCCACCAGCACATCGCCCCCGCGCGCCACTGTGCCACGCGGCAGAAAGATGCCGAGCTGTCGACCAGCGGAATCCGTCGTTTCAAAGCGGCTCTTCTGACGCACATCCCAGTCCAGTTCAACCGTGCTGGCGCGTTTGAGCAAGGCTGCAGCCAGGCCTTGGCCTTGGGGGATGAGTTTGGAGACGTGGAGCATAGGTTGCAGTTATTTTGGGCTTGCCCGTCAGACACTGGCGAAGTTGACCAGCAAGGGGCCGAGTATCAGTAAGGGGCTTAGAGCAAGCAGGTGCGCGGCCATCCTCCGATTTCGCTTAAGCAGCGACCGACCATAGAAACCGACAAACAGGAGCAAAAAGGGGTAGGCCGCCAGCAGCGAGATAAAAAATACCTCAGCAGAGGATGGGCGCTCTATCGTTAGACTAAAAAACAGAACCAACACAACCAAAGGGACTGCCAACACCTCGAGTCCAACAATAAACCAGAAGGATAGGTTGCTTGGCGGGGCTTGTGTTTCATCGGTCATCGGGTGGTCCCTATGGGCTAGTGGTTGTGCACCGCAATATTAGCCCAACCATTGGCAAAGACCTTGGCCTGCAGCGAGTCTGAATCGCAACTGTGCTCAGTTTAAGTTGCGGTTTATCAAAAACGATCACGTTGCCTCAAGGCTTTGGTGATTTGATTGAAAAAAAAAGCCTGCCTTGAATCCGTTTCGTCATTGCCCACTTCATTGCAAAGGAAGACGCAAATCTTACAGTGGCAAGTTATTTGCGTTCACACACCGTGTAGAGCCTGTCTTCAAGCTTGCTGTCATACGAAGCAATGGGCGTTCCACGCGTCGGGTTGGCGGCATCGGCAAGCAGTTTCCCATCTTGCAGGTAAGCCAGAACAGTTCCGGTATTTGGCACACCATCGTCCATCTTCGTGTCCACGCCCTCGGCAAGCCGCCAAGTCAGGTCAGCTGAGCAAATCATCATCGGTGATGCCGGCGTTGGCCCAACCATCTGAACCCCCACCAACCCAAGTTGTACGTTGGTGCTGAAGTCTTTGTCAACAAGGCCTGCATTTTTGAGGTGTTGCCAAAACATGGCGGACTCATGCTCTCGCTTCAGTGTGTTGAATTCGCCCTGAATCACGCCGTCGCCATTGCCATTGGGGCTGCCCGTCCAGCGTTTGGATGCGTTGGCATCGTCTCCGGGCAATGCTTGGTAGGCAGCCTGGTACTTCTGCGTGGCGTCCCGGAACATCATGAGGTCACCTGTCAAATTCTTGATTCGGCCGTGGCCAGCCAATCCTTGGTCCCCAGAGCCATTGGTGATACCGAAGACAATGAAAAGCACAACCAATAACGCTACAGCGTAAAGAAAAAATTTGCCGATTTTCCTGAAGATCATGAGTCGTCCCGATGTGTTTAAAAAATTGTGGCGTTGACTGCAACGAGTTTAATCAGCGAAACGACTTTACTGGCTGAGCTCCCCGCGCTCTATGAGCTGTAGCTTTCCCAAGCGATCATCAACAGCCACAACAGAACCACGCCGCGCAAGCTCCATCTGGCGAACGTTTCGTTCAATAAAATCCACGGTAAGTCGTAGAGGAGTAACAAGACGACTACCGGTGTCACCCGCAGAAATAAAAAAAGTCTTTCCATGCGCTGGCGCGGTCGCGCATCACAAAAAAAGGGTTGGTCTTTTTCCACTTCGATTCAACTTCTGGGAGGCATATGCGGTGAGCAGTAGTTTGGGGCGCGTTTTATGCGCAGCATTTTGCTTGGCGAGTGTTTACTTGAATGCCTGCTCGTCGACGGCACATGGCTCCGAGCAATCGCGTATTTTTCATGCTGTTTTGCCCATGGCCAGTGCTGATGCGCAAAACTTGGCAGATAAACTTGTTGCCTATGGAATAGATGCAGAGCACCGTGCGGATCTGGTTGACTATTTTCGAACCAAAGTGTTTGGGGATTCCATCCCGATGGTTCTGAAAGCCGCAGGGGGCCCGCTGTGTTTGGCGGTGGGTCTACGACTCGACATTGAACAGGTGATGCAGGTTTCTCCTGAAAAAGGTTTGAAAACTGAGCAGGCCATCACCACTTTTCTTTTGGCCCACGAAGCCAGCCATTGCAAAAGAATATTGGCACAGATGCGCGGGGACCGGAGTTGGCCCATTCTGAACGAGCAGATGACCGACGCTGATCTTTGGCTGGAAGAGTCTCTCGCGGACTTGGATGCCAGAGTTTCGGTGGGCAAACTGGGCGTACATGGACAGCACGCCATCGCAGCATGGGAGCGGTATCGCTTATTTGGTCTTTTAAAGGGAAACCTCGAACATTGGACAACCCCGTTAATTCCGATGATTCAAAGGACCGGTGCAAACGACAAGCCCCCGCTGAACCATGCCGCACTGGAGTCAGGTGGTGATGCCAGCTACGAAGCAATGAATGCGGCTTGGCGACTTTTGCGGCGGGCACTTTTTGTCGGAGACGACGGTAGTACTGCGCAGGCAGCGGCTTGGGAGAATGCGATCCTGGCATTTCCAGTGTCATTGCGTCCAGCCATACCCACGCTGGTCAAACTGCGAGCTATGTCTAGGAAAATTTGGCCCGATGCACCCGACTGGCGAAGCAAAGCAGCGCACCGTTCGTCAGAATAGGCATGGATGGCTCTTTGCTGATCGAGATCAAGTCCTCAGCCACCGAGACCGACGACTTGTTCAATGGTTTGCGCAAAGGGTTGGCCTTTGCAGGTGACGCGGCACGGTTGCCACGCTTGGTGTGCCGATCCTTATTGCACCTTCTCCACTAAAACCACCATCTCTCCAAAGCTGTAGACGCGGGCCACATCGCCGTCGTGAAGGTGATTGGCCGGGCTGTAGTCTGAGAAATCTTTCGGGGAATGACTGAAGAATTTTTCTCCGACTCTGAAGTAACCCCCCCGATACGACGTTTGTGAAATGCGACCCCCACTGGTAACTTTTTGGACGGGTACGACACCGCTGACCCGACCTTCCACCAGGCTGCAACCGCCGTTCAGGCACCGCTCCACCGTAGCATCAGCTTGTCGCCGCTCGTAATCTTCATACCAGACCATATAGATCAGTAATACGACGAAAATGAGAGCCAGCGGGCGCACGTCTTCGGGGAGAACAAGCGGAAGACGTGCCCGCACTGAGAAAGGCGTCATCGCGGCGAGCACCAGCAACACCGTTAGAAGCGCGACCACGTACATCCAAGACATCAGCTGCGCTTCTTCACGCAGGTCGAAAACAACCATTTCAAATTCCTTGGAGATTTTTCATCACATCCATAGCCCGCGATTGGTAGATCGCGGTGAAGCACGAATTGTCTCTGAATTTACACTGCGTTCCCGCCCTGGCATGTCGCTTTGCGACTTGTGTTTCCCCATAGAGGACATCCAGGTGGTGACACGGTTCAAAAATGGGCATGACGTTGCATCAAGGCTTTGGTGATGTGATCTGGTGATGTGATCGAGCCATAAAAATCTTACAATTCCACGAAATAAAAGCTAATTTGTAAGGATTGCATGATTCCACGTGTTGCCACCCCGTTGCTCGAAGAACTGCGCGCAGGCTATCCGGTTATCACCATCACCGGGCCACGCCAGTCTGGCAAGACCACCTTGGCACGTGCTGCTTTTCCCGACAAGCCTTATGTGTCACTGGAAACGCCCGATGAGCGCGAGTTCGCCGCCACCGACCCGCGCAGCTTTCTGGACCGCTGGCCCAGCGGTGCCGTCATCGACGAGGTGCAGCATGTGCCACAGCTTTTCTCGTGGATTCAGACCGATGTGGATGCCTGTGGGCAGATGGGTCGTTATGTGCTGACCGGTTCGCAAAATTTTTCCATGATGGCCAATATCACCCAAAGCCTGGCCGGGCGCTCGGGCTTGGTGCAGTTGTTGCCGCTGTCGATTGCAGAGTTATCTGCATCTGGGCAATTGCCAGCTGATCTGGATGCCATGCTTTTGCGGGGCGGCTACCCGGCGCTCTATGCACGCACGCTGAACCCGGCGCGCTGGCTGGCAGACTACACCATGTCGTATTTGGAACGAGATGTGCGCCAAATCAGCCAGGTGCAAGATCTGTTCGCCTTTCAGCGATTCTTGCGCCTGTGCGCCGGGCGCACGGGCCAACTGCTCAACTTGACCAGCTTGGCGCAGGATGCGGGTATCGCCCAAACCACGGCACGCGCTTGGCTGTCGGTGCTGGAGGCCAGCTACATTGTGTTTTTACTGCAACCGCACCACCGCAATTTGGGCAAACGCATCGTCAAGATGCCCAAGCTGTATTTTCTGGATACCGCACTGGCAGCCTCGTTGATGGGCATTCAGACCACCACGCAGTTGTCCATTCACCCGCTGCGGGGCGCCTTGTTTGAGACCCTGATCGTGTCTGAATTTCTCAAAGCACGTTTCAATGCCGGGTTTGCTTCTAACCTGTTTTTCTGGCGCGACAACGTGGGTTTGGAGGTGGATTTGTTGCTGGACGAACCTGAAGGCTTGTCGCCGATCGAGATCAAATCCTCAGCCACCATGACAGACGATTTGTTCAAGGGTTTGCGCAAATGGCTGGCCGTCGCGGGTGACGCGGCACGGCTGCCGCGCCTGGTGTGTGCTGTGCCGACAAGTTATGAGCGAAACGGCATCAGCGTGCGCCGGTGGCAAGAGGCGGCCGGCTAACGGCTACGCATTGATGCCCCTTGTTCAGTTGACCATCAGTTTTTGCAACATGGGTCAAAAAAGCCTGAAGCCCATATCGGCATTGCGAAAGCTGCTACAGAATCAGGTGCATCTGTAGCTGACTTTCTCCGATCACATAAGCCAGTCACCACGCCTCAAAGTCGTTTGACGTGGCAAAAGGGCAGCGTGGGGGTACAAATTTTGTGTCGGGCATGCAGCGGTTGCGGGTACTGGCGAAAGTCGGGTTACTGAAAGTCCACCTGGGTGCCTGTCAGCAGGCGGTCGTAGACTTCATGTTTGCCG
>JAIFMR010000018.1 GCA_020048255.1 Rhodoferax sp.
GTGCCGGCGGGATCCACCGCCCAGGCGGCTGACGTGTTGCAAAAAGTTTACAAGGTGTACATGGACACCGACGCTGCCTTGGTTGAAATCAATCCGATGATTCTGGAGGGCAACGGTGGCATCAAGGCCATTGACGCCAAGTTCAACTTCGACTCCAACGCGCTGTACCGTCACCCGGAAATCGTGGCATACCGCGATCTGGACGAAGAAGATCCGGCCGAAGTCGAGGCCTCCAAGTTTGACTTGGCTTACATCAGCCTGGACGGCGACATTGGTTGCCTGGTCAACGGTGCCGGCTTGGCCATGGCCACGATGGACACCATCAAGTTGTTTGGCGCAGAGCCAGCCAACTTTTTGGACGTGGGCGGCGGTGCCACACCCGAGAAGGTCACTGAAGCCTTCAAGATCATGCTGAAAAACCCCAAGGTCAAGGCCATTCTGGTCAACATCTTCGGCGGCATCATGAAGTGCGACACCATCGCCACGGGCGTGATCACGGCTTGCAAAGCCACCAACCTGAGTGTGCCGCTGGTGGTGCGCATGAAGGGGACCAACGAAGAGTTGGGCAAGAAGATGCTGGCCGAGTCGGGTCTGCCCATCATCAGCGCGGACACCATGGCCGATGCTGCCGAAAAAGTGGTCGCCGCCGTCAAAGCTGCTGCTTAAGGAAAAGAATCATGTCCATCCTCATCAATAAAGACACTCGGGTCATCACCCAGGGCATCACCGGCAAGACCGGTCAGTTTCACACTGAAAAATGCCAGGAATACGCCAACGGCAAAGAATGCTTTGCAGCGGGGGTCAACCCCAAGAAGGCCGGCGAATCCATTTTTGGCATTCCAATTTTTGCCTCGGTCAAGGAAGCCGCCAAGGAAACCGGTTCCACCGTATCAGTCATTTACGTGCCGCCCGCTGGCGCCGCTGCCGCCATTTGGGAAGCCGTTGAAGCCGACCTGGACCTGGCCATTTGCATCACTGAAGGCATTCCGGTCAAGGACATGCTTGAAGTGCGCAACAAAATGCGCGCCAAGGAAGCCGCTGGCGGCAAGAAGACCTTGTTGCTTGGACCCAACTGCCCGGGTCTGATCACCCCCGAAGAGATCAAGATCGGCATCATGCCAGGCCACATTCACCGCAAGGGTCGCATCGGCGTGGTTAGCCGCTCTGGCACGCTGACCTACGAAGCAGTGGCACAGCTGACTGAAATTGGCTTGGGCCAGTCCAGCGCGGTCGGTATTGGTGGTGACCCCATCAACGGCTTGAAGCACATTGACATCATGCGCGCCTTCAATGACGATCCGGATACCGATGCCGTCATCATGATTGGCGAAATTGGTGGCCCGGACGAAGCCGAAGCCGCCCGCTGGTGCAAGCTCAACATGAAAAAACCCATCGTCGGTTTCATCGCCGGTGTGACGGCCCCGGCTGGCAAGCGCATGGGCCATGCCGGTGCCTTGATTTCTGGTGGTGCCGATACCGCTGAAGCCAAGCTGGCTGTCATGGAAGAGTGTGGTTTCAAAATCACACGTAATCCATCCGAGATGGCCAAACTGCTCAAAGCGATGCTGTAAGCCAGCGACGCCTCACGATCTGGCGCTTTGGCGTCACGATTCACTCAAAGCCGGATTTCCTGATGGACAATCCGGCTTTGTTGTTTTCAATCTTGGGTTGGATCGGACAGGGTGTGTGATTTTGAGTCCCATGGACAGATTCCCGACGATTGTTGAGCTCTGCGGCAGTTTGTTGGGCTGGATTACCGGTACCATGGCGAATTGCAGTCCGGTCAGCAATAAGCCCCGCTGTCGCAGTCGCCCTTGTGGCACGATGGTTTGGGGTTTATGGGTGCGGTAGTTGTTTTGCTGGCAGGGTCGTGGCGCAAGCAGCGGGTTCCTGTCAAAAGATCTGTCAATCAATAGGAGAAAGCTTTGGCGCCACCGGTTGAGGTGTTTTTTTCGGGCAGTTTGTCACATAGATCATGATGCAGTACAGTTTTCACGCATTGACGGACCCGGGCTTGGTGAGAAGCAACAACGAAGATGCGTTGGTTTTTGACGCAGCTTGCGGCTTGGCTATTTTGGCTGATGGCATGGGTGGCTACAACGCAGGCGAAGTTGCCAGTGGCATGGCCATCACGTCGATTCATTCGGAGCTTGGGCGCTGGATCAGCTCCCAGGGCGGGGGCGGCCCCAACCCCAAGCAAACGGCGAGTGCCATTGAGCGATGTGTTGACGATGCCAATCTGTCTATTCTGAAAGCTGCTGATGCCAACCCGAATTACTTCGGCATGGGCACCACCATTGTGGTGGGTGTTTTTCAGGGTCCCAGACTGATTTTGGGGCATGTGGGTGACTCGCGCTGCTACCGGCTTCGGGACGGCGCTTTGGAGCAAATCACCAAGGACCATTCCATGCTGCAGGAGCAGGTCGACGCCGGTCTGCTGACTGTTGAAGAGGCGGCGGTTGCGCCAGGCCGCAACTTGCTCACGCGCGCCTTGGGCGTTGAAGAGTCGTCCAAAGCAGAAATTCACGAACACGTTGTCAAGAGCGGCGACATTTACGTGATGTGTTCCGACGGGCTTAACGACATGGTGAGTGATAAAGACATCGCGCTGGTCTTGATCAGCAACCATTCACTCGCCGGCATGGCCACCGAGCTGGTAGCACGGGCCAATGCCAATGGCGGACGCGATAACGTGTCTGTGTTGCTGACCCAGGCGGCGTCGTGGGACAGCAAACCCGGGCTCATGTCGCGGATCTTTGGCAAACACCCGTCCCATTGAGACGAACTTGTACCCAACCCCTATACTGAACATCACAGGAGGTAGTCATGCCCAAAATCACAGTCATGATGGATGGTGCCGTCCTTGACGAAGTCACACTGACCAAAGAGCGAACCACGATCGGGCGCCGGCCCTACAACGATGTGGTGATCGAGAACCTCACGGTCAGTGGTGAACACGCTGTGCTGACCATGGTGGGTAACCAGGTCACGATTGAAGACCTGCACAGCACCAATGGCACCTATCTTGACGGCAAGGCGGTCAAGCAGCAGTTGCTGCGCCATGGCGACTTGCTGGAGGTGGGCAAATACAAAATCAAGTTTGAGTCCGAGCCAGCGGAATCCGAATTTGAAAAAACCATGCTGTTCAAGCCACGTGTACCAGCCCAGGCAGCCCCAGCTGTGGCCCCGGTGGCAGCTGTGGCTGCCCCCGCTGCAGCAGTGGAAATGCGTGGCTCGATCAAGGTATTGACAGGTGCGGCTGCTGGACGCGAAATGGCCCTGACCAAGATTGTCACCACGATAGGCAAGCCGGGTGTGTCAGTGGCGGCCATCACACAGCGTCGGCATAACTTCTTTATTCACCACGTTGAAGGTGCCGATCCCCTGTTGCTCAACGATTCCGTAGTGGGTGAAGAGCCGTGTGTCTTGAAGCAAGGCGACCGCATTGTGTTGGCAGGTACCGAGATGCAGTTTATCCAAAGCTGACGCTTCTGCCTGACCGACTCGTCACAAGACCATGAATACGGCCATCAAACTGCACAGCTCCGATCGTGTGGGCATGACCTTTGAGGCGCTGTTTTACAAGCAACTGCAACATGTCACGGCGCGAATTCACGAGACCGACAACATTGAGCAGATCATGCTGGAGGCCAGCCAGGACATCTGCAAGCTGTTCAATGCCGATCGGCTGACCTTGTATGTGGTCAACGAGGACCAATCTGCGATCGTGTCCAAGGTCAAGACCGGGCTCAACAGCAGCCGGGATCTGAAGCTGCCCATTTCGCCACAAAGCATTGCGGGCTACGTGGCTTTTAGCCGCATGCTGGTCAACTTGCCGGATGTGTATGACGATGAGGCCCTGAAAAAAATTCACCCGGCGCTGACTTTTTTGAAAGAAGTCGACAAGCGCTCAGGCTATCGTACCCGCCAGATGATGGTGGCACCGATTCTTGAGGGCGAGGTGTTGTACGGGGTGTTGCAGGTCATCAACAACAAAAGTGACGAGACTTTTGGCGACCTGGAGGTAGAAGGCATTTCCCAGCTGTGCAAAACCTTGGCCACGGCCATACGCCACCGCATTCAGGGAGCTGACGACCATGTGCGGCGCATGGTGACCAAGTATGACGGCCTGGTGTCGGATGGCGTCATGACGGCAGCGGAGTTGCAGCAGTGTCTGCAGGATGCGCGCTCGCAGGGGCAAACGGTCGAGCAGATGTTGCTGGCGCAGTACCAGGTGCGCCCGGCGCAGATTGGACCTTCTTTGGCCAAGTTTTTTGGGGTGGCCTATGAGCCTTGGACTGAAGGACGCATTCGGTCAGAGGCCTTGCACGGTGCGCTCAAGCGCGAATTTATTGAAGAGCAGGGCTGGGTTCCGCTGGAGGATTCTCCGGCTGGTTTGGTCATCATGTGCCTGGACCCGGAGGCGGTGCGCACCTCACGTATCGTCCCGCAGGTCTTTCCGCGCATCACTAAGTTCGCCTACCGGGTGACGACCCACACCGAGTTTCATGACACACTGGGGCAAATTTTTGGTATTGAAGTGACCGGTGGCAGCATTGATGAGATGCTGGCGGACATGGACAGCGGTCCGATGGATGACGAGGGCGGCGTCAACGATGCGCTGGAGTCGGCAGCCGCTGACAACGAGCTGGTCAAATTTGTCAATAAGGTCATTTTGGACGCTTACAACCAAGGGGTGTCGGACATTCATATCGAGCCGCTGCCGGGTAAGCTCAAGACCGGCATTCGTTTTCGCATTGACGGGTCGTTGCAGCCGTACATTGAGGTACCCTCGCATTTTCGCCAGGCCATGGTGACGCGCTTGAAAATCATGTGCGACCTGGACATCTCGGAGCGACGCAAGCCGCAAGACGGCAAGATCAAGTTCAAAAAATACGGTCCCGTCGATATTGAATTGCGTGTGGCCACCATTCCTACCGCAGGCGGCGTCGAGGATGTGGTGATGCGTATTTTGGCGGCGGGTGAGCCGATTCCGCTGGACAAGCTAGGTCTGACCGCGCACAACATGGCGCGCGTGATCCAGACCGTTGAAAAGCCCTATGGCCTGTTTTATGTGTGCGGCCCCACCGGCTCCGGCAAAACCACCACCTTGCACTCCATCCTGAAGCACCTCAACAAGCCAGACACCAAAATCTGGACGGCTGAAGACCCGGTTGAAATCACCCAAAAAGGTCTGCGCCAGGTACAGATCAACCGCAAGGCCGGCATCGACTTTGCACTGGTCATGCGGGCGTTTTTGCGGGCCGACCCCGACATCATCATGGTGGGTGAGTCGCGTGACAAAGAAACCGTGGCCATGGGCGTGGAAGCGTCGCTCACTGGTCACCTGGTGTTTTCTACGCTACACACCAATTCAGCGCCCGAGTCCATCACCCGCTTGCTTGACATGGGCATGGATCCCTTCAATTTTGCTGATGCCCTGTTGGGTATTCTGGCGCAACGCCTGGCCAAAAAGCTGTGTGCTTGCAAAGAGGCGTACACCCCCGATGAAGAGGAGGTGCGATTGTTTGCCACCGAATATGCAGAGGAGCTGCGGCACTCAGCAGCCTGGACGGCCGACTACGCGGGTGAAATGGCCCAGTTGATTGCCAGTTGGCAAAAACAATATGGCCAGGACGGACCACTCAAGTTCTATCGCCACGTAGGCTGTGACAAATGCAACCAGACCGGCTACAAGGGGCGTGTCGGTTTGCACGAGTTGTTGATTGCCGATGACGGCATCAAAAAACTCATCCAGGAACGCGCCCGCGTGGCAGAGGTTTTTGCGGCCTCGGTCGAAGGCGGCATGCGCACCCTGAAAATGGATGGCATGGAAAAGGTGATGATGGGCCTGACCGATTTGAAAATGGTCCGGTCGGTTTGTATCAAATAGCCCGGGTTGGCTTCCCCCCTTGATCTTGACAAGATCACTTGACTTCATGACTTGTACACACACGAACTGCTTTTGTTTCAGCCGCCGAATTTTGCTGCGCGCGGGTG
>JAIFMR010000135.1 GCA_020048255.1 Rhodoferax sp.
AACTCGCGATTGAGCATATTCGCGAAGCCATCGACGGCGCTCACATGCTGTTTATCACCGCCGGCATGGGCGGTGGTACCGGCACCGGTGCCGCACCGGTGATCGCCCGGGTGGCGCGTGAAATGGGTATTTTGACCGTGGGTGTGGTCACCAAGCCGTTTGAGTTTGAAGGCAAGCGTCGTATGGACAATGCCGATGGTGGCCTGGCCGAGCTGGAGGCCAATGTTGATTCATTGATCGTGGTGCTCAATGAAAAGTTGCTGGAAGTACTGGGTGATGAGGCCACGCAAGATGAAGCCTTTGCCCATGCCAACGACGTGCTGAAGAATGCAGTGGGGGGCATTGCCGAAATCATCAATGTGCCCGGCCATGTGAACGTTGACTTTGAAGACGTGCGCACGGTCATGGGCGAGCCTGGCAAAGCGATGATGGGTACCGCTGTGGCCGCTGGCCCGGATCGCGCCCGCATTGCTGCAGAGCACGCCGTGGCTTGCCCGCTGCTCGAGGGCATCGACTTGTCAGGCGCCAAAGGCGTGCTGGTGTTGATTACCGCAGCTAAGGGCTCCTTGAAGCTGAGCGAATCCAAGCTGGCCATGAACACCATTCGCAACTACGCGTCGCCCGATGCACATGTGATTTACGGCACGGCTTACGATGACCATTTGGGTGACCAGATCCGTGTCACTGTGGTGGCCACCGGCCTGAGCCGTCAGGGTGTGCGTCCCAAGCTGGTGGTGGCCCCACCGCAAGTGCAGCTGCGCACCGGCACCGACAACGTGCCTTTCAATGTGCCGACGCTGGATACACCTGTGACGGGCATGCAAGCCACCGGCATGATGGCCGGCAACGGTATGGGGCGCAGCAGTCAACCTGATTACGGATCCATGAGCACGCCCAGTGTCTGGCGCAATCGGACCTCGGCCGCGGCCAAGGTCGACGCGTTGTCCAGTGGCGGCATGGATGACTTTGAAATCCCGGCGTTCTTGCGTAAACAGGCTGATTGAAGCTGATCAACCCAATGGCACAACCCGCGCTCAACCCGCGCTTGCTTCATGTATCCATTTGATGCAAACTCGTTCGAGCTAACAACTTCATCAAGGAGCACAGCATGCAAATTTTGATCAAATTACTCGTCGCCGGCGCAGGCATAACGATGGCGCACGGTGGCTTTGCAAATCCGGACGAGCTCCATTGCGCGCGGGGTACGGGCGACTGCAATGTCAATGTCCATGTGACGAAAGCGAAGGAGGGTGTGGCTTGCCAGGCCAATGTTGGGAATGGACGCATCAGGGTTAAGCGTGACGCTGGCCCCGTGCGGCATGTCTGGAAAATTGTCGCAGCACCCAAAGACAAGGCGCAATATGAGTGGGATATTCCCAATGGCATTGAAATCATCAAGGATACTGACCACCAGGTGCTGAACTTTGGCATCAATAAAAACGGTCATTTCTGGATACTGAACGCGAACACAGTTGCAGGCAGCGAAATTGAATACATTGCCCGCGTTCACCAAGTTGTGAAAAACTCAAAGAGCGAGAAGTGCGAGTCTGTTGATCCCAGGATCGTCAACGATCTTTGACCATCCTGGACTTCTGAAATAAATCTGGCCAGCATCAGCTGACTGGCGCTTAGGTCAACAGGGCTTGCAAACGTGCCAACGCTCTTCCCAGTTCCGAGTTGACTTCAACGGGCGATTGCAGGGCTAGTTTGCGCACGCGAAACCAAGCACTCATTGCTGCCTTAGATTCACCCGCAAGGTGCTCAGCCTCTGCCTGCGCGCACAGCAGCAACGCCAAGCTGATGTTGTCCTGTGCTTTGAGCAACATGGCCTCACCGACTGCAAGGCAGGTACGCGCTTCCGAAAAATGATGCATGCGGGCATGCAAAAGTCCCATGTAGCCCCGAAACTGCCCTTCAAGGCGACAGTCCCCAAGGTCTTGCGCCACGACGACTGCACGACTGTAGTGCAGTAGCGCCTCACTGACAGCTTGGTTTGCCTCTAGAACAATACCAAGGTTACATAGCGCAATGCCCTGCAATCGCACATGACCCACTTCGAGGGCGATGGTTAGCGCCTTTTGAAATTCAAGTTGCGCTTGGAGGCTTTCACCTTGCTCGTGGTGAACCAAACCCAGATTGCAGCGCGCATTGCCCTCCCAACGGCGGTCACCCACTTGGTGCGCCAGTGCCAATGCCTGTTCATAGTGCTGGCGTGCGGCGTCCAGTCGACCCTGATCGTGGTGCAATCCACCCAAATTGCCGAGCAGCCCCCCTTCCATACGCTTGTCCCCAATTTCACGTGCCATAGCCAGTGCGCTGACATAGTGATGTTGCGCTTGCTCGTGCTTGGTCTGAGCATCCGCCAACCGGCCAAGTGCAAACAAGACCTTGCATTGCAGCGATAGTTCACTGGAGGACTGTGCTATGGCCAAAGCACGATCAAGGTTGGGTAAGGCCTCGTTGAACTGGTTTTGAGCAACCTGCTGCGACGCTGCAGCCAACAACAAACGTGCTTCACCTTGTTGGTGACCGACAGCCTGTGCCAGTGCCAGGCCCGATTCCAAATGGGCTCGCGCCTCGGAAACTTGACCAAGTCGGTCCAGGGCACTCGCAGCGACCCAGTCTATGTCTGCACACTGGCGCTCATTCAGACCAGCCATAGCAGCCACGCTTGCAGCAAGCTCAACACCTGCACGAAATGGTCCTGTCAAGCTCAGAACATACCACGCACACACCAATGTACCGATGGCAGCCTCGGTATCACCCGCAGCTGCAGCGCGCTGACACGCCACAACCAGGTTACTCACTTCTACCCCGCGCTGCGCTGTAGCAGCCCGTTCATCCAGACCGGCAAAATAGTGCCAATGACGCATGCGGGCTGCCAAAGCAGCGCCCTCACCACTGCCACTGAACCGTCCAGTGGTTCGCAGATGTTCCGCCGCGTACTCGCGCACGCTCTCCAATAAGTCGAACCGCCCATCGTCCAGCGAGCGCACAAAACTCTTGTCAACGAGCAGACCAACAACATCCACAACATTCGATACCTCGGCATGTGACTCCAACATCACTACAGCTTGCGCCGACGGCAGTGTGAACCCTCCTTCAAACACCGAGAGTTGTGCCAAGGCCGCCATCTCTGACGCATTCAACAAATCCCATGACCAGTCAAATGCAGCGCGCAATGTAGCCTGGCGATCCTGTCGACCTGTTCGAGACCACAACAAGCTAAAACGCTCATTCATGCGCATGAGCAAGTCGCTCGTTGTCATGACACGCATCCGTGCAGCTGCAAGCTCGATGGCCAGTGGAAGCCCATCCAACATCGTGGCCAGCTTGTGGATCGCCAGGTGATCAAGCTCGCTGATCGCAAGGCCCTGTTTGGCAGACTCCGCCCGGCGTAAAAACAGGTCGACTGCATCCCTGGCTTGCAAGGGTGCAAGTGCTAAAACTTCCTCCCCTACGACACCGAGAACCTCTCGCGTGGTGACCAGAAATTTTGCCAAAGGTGCCCGATTCAACATGGTGCCCAGTGTTGCCTCTGCATACCTGGCCACCTGCTCAAAATTATCCAGAATAACCAGGCACTTGCCGCGTCGCGCAATGGCCTGTGTGATTTGTACCAGAGGGTCATTGTTGTTCAGGCTGATATCTGCACTCTGGCCCACTGCCAACAAAATCCCATCGACTGTGCGCGCCTGAGACAAATCACAAAACAACACACCACCTGGAAATTCACCCAGCCAAGTCAAGGCAAATCGCGTGGCCAATCGCGTCTTGCCAGTGCCTCCCATACCCAGCACCGAAACCAATCGTGCACCCGCTTCAAATTTTCGCGCCAACGCCCCCAGAGGTTCGTGTCGACCCACAAAACAATCCCGCTCCGCTGGCACATTGTGCTGAACTTCGCGCACTGGTTGCCACACATCACCCTGACGAACCACACGGTAAGCCTTTAACTCGTCTGGCGGCGGGATAAACGGCGAATTGGCATCGCCAATTTCAAACACTTCAACCGGCTCTGGCAAACCCTTAAGCCGCCAATGACCGTGTGACAGGACGCGCATGTCAGTTTCAGTGATTTGAGCGCGAGCATCCTGTGTAACTAATGTTTGTCCGGCCTGCGCCACAGCCATGACGCGCGCCGTGATTGGCGTGGCCAGTCCCTCAACATCAAATGGCTTGGCACCCAAAGCCACATCTGTGGCACTGTTGGCACGCAATGTGACTGGCCCAAAATGCAGTCCAACACGGGCCTTGAACGGTAAACCCAAGGCATCCAATGCGTGGTGGTATGCCAGAGCATAACCAGCGGCATCCAGCACGCTGTCAAACATGATCAGAACACCGTCGGTCTTGTCGATTTCACGGCCGCGCCACAGAGGTAGAAGGTCACGTGCAGCGCGGTCATGTGCCGCCCAATGCCTGGCCATCTCTGCATCGCCAAGCGCATGCGCCACCTTGGTGCTGTCCACCACATCGGTGAGGAGAAGACAATGCAATCTACTGGTTTGTTCGTTTGATTCAGGCATGTCGGTGTTTATGTATCTGGCTGAATGCGGCCAAGTATCTACCAGCAACAGCCGGTGCAATCCGCGTAAGAAACCTCGCCTTTGCCTCAGTCACCAAGTCGGGTGATAAAAAGTAAAATCCTGCTGTGCTAAAACAACGAACACTCAAAACTTTGACCCGCGCCGTTGGCGTGGGCCTGCACAGCGGCCAACGGGTAGAAATCACCTTGCGGCCAGCGGCGCCCGACACCGGCATTGTATTTCGCCGAGTGGACCTTCCCGAGCCGGTGGACATTGTGGTGTCTGCTCTGGCGGTGACCGACACGCGGATGGCCTCCACCATCTCCCACGGTCAGGCCAAGGTGCATACGGTAGAGCACTTGATGTCGGCTTGTGCTGGCCTGGGTGTGGACAATCTGTATGTGGACATCACCGCCGAAGAGGTGCCGATTCTGGATGGTTCGGCCGCTTCCTTTGTGTTCTTGTTACAAAGTGCTGGTATCGAGCTGCAAAACGCACCACGCCGCTTCATTCGTTTGTTGAGGCCGGTGGAAGTGCGTCAGGGAGAAGGTGCTGGCGTGAAGTGGGCGAGTCTGTCGCCCTACCACGGCTACCGGCTCAATTTCGAGATCGACTTCAGTCACCCGGCGGTGGATTCCACCGGTCAGCGTGTGTTGTTTGACATGAGCACGGGGTCTTACTCCAGAGACATTGCGCGCGCGCGTACTTTTGGCTTTACCAAGGACGTCGAAATGATGCGTGCCAATGGCCTGGCTCTGGGTGGCGGCATGGACAACGCCATCGTCATGGACGACTACAAGGTGTTGAATGCGGGTGGTTTGCGGTATGACGATGAGTTCGTCAAGCACAAGATTCTGGACGCCATGGGTGACTTGTATCTGGTGGGCAAGCCGCTGCTGGCGAGTTACAGCGCGTTTCGCTCCGGCCATGCGCTCAACAATCTGCTACTGCGTGAGTTGCTGAACCAGACAGATGCCTGGGAAGTGGTGACATTTGAAGACGAAAAACTCGCGCCCCCTGGTTTTGCACAACTGGCGCGGGCTTGGTAAGTGCCGCGCGTCATCTGAACTGAATTCACCATGCTGCTGTTTCGCTGGACCATGCTCATGCTGCTGCTGGCCTCGGCCGTGTCGTTCATGTTTTGGGTGGGCACCGGGCAAGAGCGCTACAAGCGTTGGGGCCTGAAAACCTTGAAGTGGACACTGATTGCGGCTTTTGGCTTCTTTGCCGTGCTGATTTTGGAGCGGGTCGCGTAGTTCAACGCGTCGCCCACGGTGTCACCAATGAAAAAGCCCGCCGTCGCCTGTTTCAGGCGACGGCGGGCTTGATTTTTTCAGTTGCGATTAACGCGATTTCTTGACGGCAGCTACGGCGGCTGCGCTGTTCTTCAGGGCTGTGTCCAAAGCGGTTTCCATGGTGGCTGCAGCAGCCTTCAGGGTCTTGCTGACCTGGGCCAGGCTCTCAGGCGCTGGGGATGACTTTTCCAGAGCTTCGATGCTGGCCTGGAATTGCGCGACGCCCAGGGCAGTGGCTTCTTTCAGGTGCTTGGCAGCCAGCGCCATGCCGGTTTCGGCAGAAGCTTGCATCGAAGCGAAAGCTTCTTGCGGTGCCTTGCTGCTCTTGAGGGTTTCAACGCTTTCAGTCACCGCGGCTTGAGCGGCCTTGGCTTGAGACTGGGCCATATCACCCCAGGCTTTCAAGTTGTCCATGACGGGCTTGATGGCTTCTTGCGCAGCAGCAGGGTTGAACTTGCCAGCATTGTCTTGCATGGTTTTGGCGATGGCTTCGAAGGGAGTGTTCTTGAACATGTGGGATCCTTTTGTAAAATTGTTGCAGTGCAGCAATTGTCCATCAAAAACAGCCGCATGGGGAAACTAAATGAGGTTTTTCTCCAAATTAGAGGAGCCAACCCACAAAGTCAACTATCAGGAGATTTGTCGGGCAACTGTCGCAGGTTGCCTCCATCCGGTGCTGCCAGGGTAAGCTGATGTTTTCGTTCACAGCCAACGTCAATACGGATTCGCAAACCCCAGACGGGCCATGATCTCGCTTTCACGCAGTTCCATGACCTGGGCGTCTTCATCCTCGTCGTGGTCCCAGCCCTGGGCATGCAGTGCGCCGTGTACCAGCAGGTGGGCGTAATGCGCCTCCAGGGTTTTGCCCTGGTCTTGGGCCTCCTGGGCGACTACCGGCGCGCACAGCACCAGGTCGGCCGTGACGACCGGCTCCTGGGTGTAGTCAAAGGTCAGCACATTGGTGGCATAGTCTTTTTGCCGGTAATCACGGTTCAGCGCCTGGCCTTCGGCGGCATCGACGATACGCACGGTGATCTCCGCATCGCTTTGCAAGGCATGGCGCAGCCAGCGTGCCACCTTGTGGCGAGGCAGGGCGGCCCGGTGGGTGGTGGCATCGAAGTGTTTGCCGAACTGCAGGGACAGGGTCAGGTTGTTCATGATCTCATAAGAAAAATAGCCGTCTAGCCCATACTAAATAAGCGCTAGCAGCTATGAATAGTGAAGCGTTTGATCAAACCAGCGGTTTTCGCGCACGGCCGTTGCGAGTGGGGATGGGCTGGGCATCGTCACGCGGGTGCGGGTTAAAGCGCCCGGGCGCGTCATAGGCGTCCACAATGCGCGCCACCAGCGGATGCCGCACCACATCGACGCTGGTCAGGCGGCACATGGCGATGCCTTCGACACTTTTGAGCACCCGCTCGGCATCAATCAGGCCGCTGAGTTGGGTGGCGGGCAGGTCAATCTGGCTCACATCACCGGTTACCACCGCTTTGGAACCAAAGCCGATGCGTGTCAAAAACATCTTCATCTGCTCGGGCGTGGTGTTTTGCGCTTCGTCCAGAATCACAAAGGCGGTGTTGAGCGTGCGCCCGCGCATGAAGGCCAGCGGCGCGATCTCGATCGTCTGGCGCTCAAAGGCCTTTTGCACGGCTTCGAACCCCATCAGGTCATACAAGGCGTCGTACAGTGGTCGTAAATACGGGTCGATTTTTTGGGCCAGGTCACCGGGCAAATAGCCCAACCGTTCGCCAGCTTCCACCGCGGGGCGCGTCAGCACGATGCGCTGCACGGTGCTGCGTTGCAGCGCATCCACGGCCATCGCCACGGCCAGATAGGTCTTGCCTGTGCCGGCCGGACCAATGCCAAAGGTGATGTCGTTGGCGGCAATGCAGTCCAAGTAGGTGGCCTGGTTGATGGAGCGGGGTTTGAGGTCGGCACGTTTGGTTTTGAGCGACGGGCCGTCGGCGCCGCCGAACTCGCCATCGCCCGAGAGCATCAATTGCACGGTGCGGGGCTCAATCGGCCGCGCCGCTATTTCGTACAAGGCTTGCAGCATCTCCATGCCACGCTTGGCGTTGGCTTTGAGACCATCGACCTTGAATTGCTCGTGGCGGTGCGCAATCTTGACTTGCAGCGCTACCTCAATGCTGCGTAAATGCGCGTCCATGGGCCCGCACAGGTGCGCCAGGCGGGTGTTGTTCGGTGGCGAAAATAGGTGTCTCAGGATCAAGTTGATAATTCCTCGGTAATTCCCCCATGATAGGCAAAAAATGATTGGCAAACTCACTGGCACGCTGGATAACAAAAACCCGCCAGAAGTGATACTGGATTGTCACGGGGTGGGTTACGAGGTACTGGTGCCCATGAGCACGTTTTACAACTTGCCCGAGATCGGCACCAAAATCAGCCTGCTGACCCATTTTGTGGTGCGTGAAGATGCACAAATTCTGTACGGTTTTGCCACCGCGCCTGAGCGTGAAGCTTTTCGCCAACTGATCAAGATTTCGGGAGTGGGGCCACGCACCGCGCTCTCCGTCTTGTCGGGCATGAGTGTGGGTGAGCTGTCCCAGGCCATCACCTTGCAAGAGGCGGGTCGCCTGATCAAGGTGCCAGGCATTGGCAAGAAAACTGCCGAACGGCTGTTGCTGGAGCTCAAAGGCAAGATGGGTCCAGACATGGGTGTGGTGGCCACCGTGGCCAGCGATGCGCAAGTCGATATTTTGCAAGCCCTCTTGGCGTTGGGCTACAGTGACAAGGAGGCAGCGGCGGCCCTGAAGGCCCTGCCTAAGGACGTGGGCGTGAGTGACGGCATCAAGCTGGCGCTCAAAAGTCTGGCTAAATAGCTTGCCACGGTGTGGTGGCACCCCACAAATTGCCAAACATCTGACGCAAAGGAGAAGGACATGTGGGTGGTCATCAGTCAGTTCACCGTGGCCAACGGCATGGCACTGCAGGTGCAAGCGGCTTTTCTGGCGCGTCCGCATGCGGTGGACAGTACGCCCGGATTTCTGGGCATGGAAGTCATGCACCCACAGGACAAGCCCCAAGAAGTGTGGTTGCTGACCCGTTGGGTTGATGAGTCCAGCTACCAGAGCTGGCACCGAGGCCCGGCCTATCACGACGCACACCAGGGCATTCCCAAGGGCCTCAAGCTGGTGCCGGGTAAAACCAGAATTCAGTCCTTTCAGGTTTTTGCGACCTGACGCCCAGACCATGTCGGCTGACGCTTTGACACTTGTCCTGCAGCCCGATGGCCTACGGCAGTTCGTGGCTTTACAAGATGCCGCCGCTCAATCAGTGACCGAGCGCTTTTATGCGACGCACGGGCCGGCCTACGCGCGCTTTGGTGATGCGGGGCGTCACAGCTGTACCGAAGATCTGCTGTTTCATCTGGAATTTTTGCGACCCGTGCTGGAGTTCGGCCTGCTGCAACCCATGGTGGATTACCTGCGCTGGCTCAACAGCGTGCTGCTGGCGCGCAACATTCCAGCCGACCACCTGGCACAGTCGCTGGACTGGCTGGGTGAGTTTTTTGCCACGGCCATGGCGCCTGAGGCCAGTAACACCGTGGTGCTGGCCCTGCGGGCTGCCCGAGACGGCTTTTTGCAGGTGCCGCAGGATGAACCGGTGTCGCCGCAGTTGGCACAGACTACCTGGGCGCAGGCGCAAGCTTTTGAGGATGCGCTGCTGCGTGGCGACCAGGCGCAAGCCTTGGCCTTGCTCAATCAGGCCATGGATGCCGGGCACACCTTGGTCGAGGCAGAAATGCACATGATTCAACCTGCGCTTTACCGCATTGGGGAAAAGTGGCAGGCCAACCAGATCACGGTGGCGCAAGAGCACCTGGCCACCGCCATTGTCCAAATGGTGATGCCGATGGGTCTGATGCGCTCCAAGCCGCCAACACCGCTGGACAAGCGCGTGTTGCTGGCCTGTGTTGAAGGCAACCAGCACGCGGTGGGCTTGGCGATGGTGTCCGACGCCTTTGCGCTGGCCGGTTGGCAAGTGCAATACCTGGGGGCCAACGTGCCCACAGCGGCACTGGTGGCACAAATCCAGGCCAGCCAGCCTGATCTGGTGGGCTTGTCAGTGTCGTTTCCGCAGCAGTTGCGCGTGGCCAAGTTGGTGATTGCGCAATTGCAGGCGTGTATGGGCACCACCCGGCCTGCCGTGATGGTGGGTGGCCTGGCGGTCAATCGCTTCAACCAGTTGACTCAGGTCCTGGGTGCAGACGCCAGTGGCGTCAATGCGACCGAAGCGGTGGCTAAGGCGCAGCACATGGTGTCGTAGCCGCCATCATGATGACCGTGACGCTGCCCGACTTGCAACCCTTGCTGGGGCTGGTGTTGGCGCATGTCGACGTGCGTGGGCGCCTGTTGCAGGCCAATGCGGGTTTTTTGCGCTTGCTGCAAGCGCCACCCAGACTGGATGCCGATATCCAGACCGTTGTCCGGACCGATACCCTAGCAGATGCCGCGGGCCTGGCCCACCTTTTCATTCAGCCTGACTTTGCCAGCCTGCTGCGCTTTTGTCAGGACACCGATGCGGCCAAGCCATGGGCTTATCAAGGCTTGCTGACCTTTGGCGACTACGCCGGCCAAACCCGCACGCTACGCTCCTGGATCAAACCGACCCCGCAGGGGCTGCAATTGCTGGCGGAATTTGACGTGGCTGAGCTCGAACGCGTCAATGCCACCGTGCTGGATCTCAACCGGCGGCATGCACAGGCTCAGATGGAAGTCACTCAGGCCCATTTCAAACTCAGGCAAGTTGCCGACGAACTGGCGCGTTCCAACGCCGAGTTGCAGTCTCTCAACGTCCAACTGACGCAGGTTCATGGACAACTGTTGCAGTCTGAAAAGCTGGCCTCGGTGGGCATGCTGGCTGCCGGCGTGGCGCATGAAATCAACAATCCGTTGGCGTTTGTCACGACCAACGTCAACACCCTGGGGGGGTATGTGGGTGACCTCTTGCGCATGCTCGACGCGGATGAACAAGCCCTGCGCGACCCCTTGTCGCACACTGAGCACCTGGCGCAGTTGCAAGAAGACCTGGAGAGGGCCCATGTGCGAGAGGATGTGGGTCCGCTGATTCAGGAGTCGCTGTCGGGGTTGAAACGTATCAAGGACATTGTGCAAGCCCTGCGCGACTTTGCCTTGGTGGATTCTCCGCAAGCCTGGCAAGCCCATGATTTGCTGGATGTGTTGGACAGCACCGTGCAATCGCTGTGGCCGCACATCGGCCAGGGTTGCACCCTGCGCAAGGATTACAGTGCCTTGCCCCCGGTGGTGTGTGTTCTGCCGGCCATGGTGCAGGTCTTCACGCACTTGTTGACGAATGCCACGCAAGCGGTCAACGGGGCCGGTGAGGTCACCCTGCGCTCAGGCTGCACTGGCGATCAGGTGTGGCTGGAGGTGGCAGACAACGGCCCGGGGATTGCGCCTGAGCACTTGCCACATCTGTTTGATCCTTTTTTTACCACGCGTGCGGTTGGCCAAGGGCGTGGCTTGGGTTTGGCGGTGGTGTACGGCATCGTGACGCGTCACCATGGCCACATCGACGTCAACAGCACGCCGGGTGCCGGCGCCTGTTTCAGGGTGTGGTTGCCACTCTCGCAGCCCACCCCAACGGTTTTACCGTCACCGGCTTGATGGACAATCTACGTCGTCAAGCATTTTTTATTCAATTTGAACAGGACATTTTTCAGATGAAATCCAGAGCTTCCACCGTATTGCGTTTGTCGTTGGCCGCTACCGCTGCCTTGGCACTTCTGGCCAGTACTGCACAGGCTGCCGACAAGGTCAAGGTCGGCATGCTCAGCACCTTGTCTGGCCCCGGGGCGGGTCTGGGTGTGGATATTCGTGATGGTTTTAACCTGGCGCTCAAGCACTCGGGTGGCAAGTTTGGCGGGTTACCGGTGGAGGTGATCGTGGCCGATGACCAGGCCAGCCCCGATGCTGCCAAGCAAACCGCAGACCGCCTAATCAAGCGCGACAAGGTCGACTTCATGACCGGTGTGGTGTTCTCCAACGTCATGCTGGCCGTGGGCAAGCCGATTTTTGATTCGCAAACGTTTTACATCAGCGCCAATGCCGGGCCGTCGCAGTTGGCTGGTGCCCAGTGCAATCCGTATTTCTTCAGTGCCTCCTACCAAAACGACAACCTGCACGAGGCCGTGGGCAAAACCGTGCAGGACAAGGGCTTCAAAAAAGTCGCCTTGCTGGCACCCAACTACCCAGCCGGCAAAGATGCACTCACAGGCTTCAAGCGCTTTTACAAGGGGCAAATTGCTTCTGAAACCTACACCCCGCTGAGTCAGCTGGACTACGGCGCGGAGTTGTCCAAAATGCGCGCCTCGGGTGCTGATGCGGTCTACATCTTTTTGCCCGGTGGCTTGGGTGTGAACTTCATCAAGCAGTTTGTCGGTGCCGGTTTGTCCAAGGACATGACGCTGTTTGGCCCGGGCTTTTCAGCGGATGAAGACGTGATCCGTGCCGTGGGCGAGCCCATGCTGGGCATGTTCAACACTTCCCAATGGGCGCACGACATGGACAACGCCGCCAACAAGCGATTTGTTGCAGACTTCCAAAAAGACTACGGTCGCCTCCCCACGCTGTATGCCGCCCAAGGCTATGACGCGGCACGCCTGATGGATTCAGCGGTACGCGATACCAAAGGCAAGCTCGAAGACAAAGAGGCGGTGCGCAAGGCGCTCAAGGCAGCCAAGTTTGACTCGGTGCGCGGTGCCTTCAAGTTCAACACCAACCAGTTTCCGATTCAGGACTATTACCTGCGCGTGATCACCAAGGACGCGCAAGGTCGCATCACCAACCGCACACTGGGCACGGTGTTCAAAAGCCATGCTGACGCGTATGCCGGCGAATGCAAGATGCCTTGAAGCTAAGGGCTTGTTCACAAATGACATGCACATTTGGCCCGCCAGATTTGGGCGCTCTGCGTCGTTGCAAATCGCTTGTGCAGCAGAGCTGCACAGCACGCTCTGCGCCGCGCATTGCATCCCAACTCTGACGCCCAAAT
The DNA here is from genome assembly GCA_020048255.1 of Rhodoferax sp. GTDB lineage: Bacteria > Pseudomonadota > Gammaproteobacteria > Burkholderiales > Burkholderiaceae_C > Rhodoferax. The sequence goes on from JAIFMR010000135.1 coordinate 12,863, forward strand.
GCACAGCTTATTCATGAACAAGCCCTAAGGTGGACCGCGCGCGATGACGGGGTTGTTGCTTCTGGAGCAGTCGCTGAACGGCTTGCAGTTTGGTTTGATGCTGTTTTTGCTGGCGGCCGGGCTGACGCTGGTGTTTGGCATCATGGACATGATCAACCTGGCGCACGGCTCCATTTACATGGTGGGGGCGTATTTGATGGCCAGTATCACGCTGGCCAGTGGTTCATTCTGGTTGGGGCTGGGCGGCGGCGTGCTGCTGACAGCCGCCCTGGGCGCTCTGCTGGAACTCACGGTGCTGCGTCGGCTTTACGAGCGGGATCATTTGTCGCAAGTTCTGGGCACCTTTGCCATTTTGTTGATGAGCAACGAAGCCGTGCGCATGGTCTGGGGGTCGCAACCGATCGCGCTGAACCCACCCGCTGCGCTGGCCGGCCCGGTGGAATTGCTGCCCGGCTTCACTTATCCGGCTTACCGCTTGTTCATCATTGGTGTCGGGCTGGCGGTGGCGCTGCTGCTCTATGTGCTGGTGACGCGCACCCGGGTTGGCATGCAGGTGCGCGCTGGCGCCTCCAACCGCGAAATGGCGCAGGCCATGGGGGTCGATGTGCGGCGCCTCTTTACTCTTGTTTTTGCAGTGGGGTCCGCACTGTGTGCGTTGGCTGGCGGCTTGTTGGGCCCCTTATTGGCGGTGCAGGTGGGCATGGGCGAAAGTATTTTGATACTGGCTTTTGTGGTGATTGTCATTGGCGGCATTGGTTCGATTCGCGGTGCTTTGCTGGGCGCCATGCTGGTGGGCGTTGTGGATACCGCCGGGCGCATGCTGATTCCCATGCTGTTTGACCAACTCATGGGGCCGGACGCTGCCGCCACGGCCGGGCCCGCGGTGGCTTCGATACTGATTTATGTCCTGATGGCCGCTGTGCTGTTCTGGAAGCCCCTTGGGCTGTTCCCTGCCCATGGATGAGGGTGCCACCCCGTTGAAGCCGCTGTTGTCCGCGCAAGATGCCCTGGCAGATCAGCCGCCCGGTTTGCTGGATCACCCCTTGCCATGGCTGCCCGCGTGCCTGGTGTTGCTTGGCCTGCTGCTGCTCCCCGTGCTGGCATGGGCTCTGAAAGAAGACTTTTACATTGGCGTGGCCAGCCGGATTCTGATTTTTGCACTGGCCGCAACCAGCCTGAATTTGATCCTGGGTTTTGGCGGTATGGTCAGTTTTGGCCACGCGGCCTTCGTGGGTGTGGGCGCGTATGCGGTGGGCATCTTGATGCACCACGGTGTCACTTCAGCCTGGCTGGCCTGGCCGGTAGCGGTTTTGGCCGGAGGCTTATTTGCCCTGGTGATAGGGGCGATCAGCCTGCGCACCAAGGGGGTCTACTTCATCATGATCACCCTGGCGTTTGCCCAGATGCTGTACTACCTGATGACCTCGCTGAAAACCTATGGCGGCGACGATGGCTTGCCGCTGGCGGGTCGCTCGGTGCTGGGCTGGGGCCTGGACCTGAGCCAGGACAGCGCGTTTTATTACCTGGTGCTGGCGCTGTCGGCGGGGGTGTTTCTGGTGGTGCAGCGGCTGCTGAATGCGCCGTTTGGCCACGCGCTGCAGGCGATTCGCGAAAACGAAGCGCGCATGCTGGCCATCGGTTTTGCGGTGTACCGCTTCAAGCTGATGGCCTTCACGCTTGCCGGGGCACTGGCTGGCTTGGCTGGCGCGCTGTTGGCCAACCAGGGCGGTTTTGTCAGCCCATCCATGATGCATTGGGGCCAATCTGGCCTGCTGATGGTCATGGTGATTCTGGGGGGCGTCGGGCGCTTGTATGGCGGCTTGGTCGGGGCGGTGGTGTTTTTGGTGCTGGAAGAAGCGCTGAGCGCCTACACCATCCATTGGCAATTGGGCTTGGGGGCTTTGTTGCTGGCCGTGGTGTTGCTCGCCCCCAACGGGCTCTTGAGTCTGTGGCGTGAGAAGGCGCGCGCATGACGCACAGCACCTTGTTGCATGTGGAGGGGCTGGTCAAGCGTTTTGGCGGCTTGGTGGCCACGGACCATGCGCACCTGCAGGTGCTGGCGGGTGAAATTCATGCCTTGATTGGTCCCAATGGCGCTGGCAAGACCACCCTGATTCACCTCATGTCCGGCGTGCTGGCGCCCAACGCCGGCCGGATTCATTTTGATGGCATCGACATCACCCACATGACCCTGCCCGCGCGTGTCAGTCACGGCTTGGCTCGCTCGTATCAGATCACCAGTATTTTCAAGCGCCTGTCGGTGCTGGATAACATCGCCCTGGCGGTGCAAGCCCACGCCGGCCACAGTTTTGATTTTTGGCGAGCTGCACGGCGCGATACCGAGCGTTACGCCCTGGCCGCCGAAGTGGTGGAGCGGGTCGGCCTGGCTGCGCAGATACAGCGACTCGCCGGTGCCCTGTCACACGGCGAGCAGCGTCAGCTTGAAGTGGGGCTGGCCTTGGCGACGCGGCCCAAGCTCCTGTTGTTGGACGAGCCCATGGCCGGCATGGGGCCGGACGAATCCGAGCGCATGGTCAGCCTGCTGCAAAGCCTGCGCGGTGAAACCACGATGCTGCTGGTGGAACACGACATGAACGCGGTGTTTCGGCTGGCGGACCGCATTTCGACCCTGGTGTATGGCAAGGTCATCGCCTGTGGCACCCCGGATGACATCCGCGCCCACCCCGAGGTTCGCGCGGCTTATCTGGGTGACGATGCCGAGGAAGCCTTATGACTGCGCTGCTGGAAGTCGACAACCTGCAGACGGCTTATGGCGCCAGCCAGGTGTTGTTTGGTCTGAGTTTGGTCGTCCAGGCCGGTGAGGTGGCCACCCTGCTGGGGCGCAATGGCATGGGCAAAACAACCACGGTGCGCTCGATACTGGGGCTGACGCGGCCTCAGGGTGGCACGGTGCGCTTTCGCGGTGAACGCATCGACACCCTGGCGCCCGACCGCATTGCCCGCATGGGGATGGCGGTGGTGCCCGAGGGGCGGCAGATTTTCCCTAATTTGTCGGTGCAAGAGAATTTGCTGGCGTTTGCCGCCAACCGCAACGGCTCGGCCAGTCCGTGGTCTTTGGACACCGTGTTTGCGCTGTTCCCCCGGCTGATTGAACGCCGGCGCAATATGGGTAACCAACTGTCAGGTGGCGAGCAGCAAATGCTGGCGATCGGCCGTGCACTCATGACCAACCCGTATTTGCTGATTCTGGACGAGGCCACAGAAGGGCTGGCGCCGTTGGTGCGTGAAGAAATCTGGCTGTGCCTGGACCGCTTGCGCGCGCAGGGTCAAACCATTTTGATCATCGATAAATACGTACAGCGGCTGATGCGTCTGGCCAACCACCACACGGTGATTGAGCGGGGTCAGGTGGTGTGGCGGGGTGACTCGGCGCAGCTTGGCGCTGACCCCGGGCTGTGGCAGCGCTATATTGGCGTTTGAGCCGCCAACCCCATTTTCTTGATGCGTACCTAAGACCGATGAAACCACTCTACCGAGATTTTGAAACCCAAGCGCAGATTGATGCGCAGTACAACCCGTCCATGTACTTGCCAGATGCTACCGCGCCGGGTCGGCATTACACCCAGCGCTCAGCCCAGGCGCGTGTGCAGTTGCGCTGTCTGCTGGATGTGCCCTATGGCCCCACGCGGGCTGAGACGCTGGATATTTTCCCGGCGGATGCGCCCAACGCCCCGGTGTTTGTCTTCATCCATGGAGGTTACTGGCGGGCGTTGTCCTCCAAAGAGTTCAGCTGTGTGGCGCTGGGCTTGCAGCCCTTGGGCATCACCACGGTGGTGGTCAACTATGCGCTGTGTCCGCAGGTGACGATTGACGAAATCACGCGCCAAGTGCGGGCTGCCGTGGCTTGGACTTACCGGCATATTGCTGAGCACGGCGGTGACCCGGCACGCATCGCTTTGGGCGGCCACTCGGCCGGTGCGCACCTCACGGCCATGGGCCTGCAGACCGATTGGGCGCAGGACTATGGTTTGCCACCCGACCCGCTGGCGGCCGCGGTGCTGGTCAGCGGGGTGTATGACATTGCACCGCTGCGCTACAGCTACTTGCAGCCGATGATTCAGCTCGACGACGGCATCATCCGCCGCAACTCCCCGGCGTTTGCCGTGCGGCCGTGTCGCACGCCCATCTGGGTCAATTGGGGCGATCAGGAGACGCCTGAGTTTGCACGCCAGTCGCAGCTGTTCCACGACGCTTGGCAGATGCACGGCAACCAGAGCGAACTCAGTGCCTTACCGGCTGCAGATCATTACCTGGGTATTCACGGGTTCGAACACGCGCAAGGTCATTTGAGCCAATGGCTGGCCCGTCAATTGGGCGTGGTGCCGCTGGCAGGCTGAAACGCTTATTGCGCGTTGCGCACCGGGCGGCTATTGACTGGCTGCACTGGCCGGGCGTTGCTCGGGTAGAGCTGTTGAAACAGCCGCAACTGTTCCTTGCTGATTTGTGTGGGTTGCTTCAGCACCATCCACAGCACACCTTCGGTGCAGGGCGGTGTGGTGAGTGAACCCATGAATTGGTAGTAGCGCTGGTCTTTGGGCAGCAACTCGTTCATGTTGACAAGTTCGGCCGGCATGCGCACCTTGTCGCTCACGTCCAGCGGCATATAGGTCCAGACCTTGTCAATGAGTGTGTTGGCCACACCGGGGTCCAGTAACACGGCCACCACCGCGAGTTGCCCCTCAGAGTTTTTGTGCACCAGATGTGCCACCATGGCGTAGTTGCGGTAGTTCACCTGTTCTTCGGAGGGGGTGTGAAAGTGGAACTGCAGCAGCGTGTAGGTCGAGCCGCGCACCGTGAGTGTGTTGTTGCCCTGCAGGTCCACTTGGATGGTGTGGCCATTGTTGGTGACCGAAGCATTGGAAGGGTTGTAGTTGAACTGCAGCGGCTCGGCCGGGCCTTGCAGGGTGCCCGTGTCCTCAATGTTGATGGGGGACTGGCGTTTGCCAATGGCGCACACATTGAACTCGGGTTTGAGCTTGCCCCAAGCCTGTGGGCCGGTTTCCCCGGAGTAAGACCAATGCACTTCGCCACCGTGACCGCCATTGTCATGGACTTGTGCTGTGGTTTCATGGCCGGTCAGGGCGGCGGCCCGGGCCTTGATGTAATCGCGGCTGGCGCGTGGGTTGATGGCGGGTCCATGCACAGCGGGGCGGGCAACGGCAGCCATGGGGCGAGCCACAGCGGGCACGACAGGAGTGGCGTGGGCCTCTGCAGCCGGGGTGGCTTTGCCCGCTGTCTTGGTCGGTGCCTCGGGTTTGTCGGTGATCACCAGCGTTAATTTCTTGCGGTCGATCAGGTTGTCTTTCAGGGCCTTTTTCAGGTCGACAGCGATTTCTGAACCTTCGGCTTCTGAAGCTGCTGCGGTCTTTTTGGGCGTGGCCTTTTGGGCCGATGCAGCAGGTTTGGCGGCGTGATCGGTGGCTGCCGCATGGTCGGCAGCGCTTGCAGCAGACCAGGTTCCCGCACACAGAGCTATGGCAAAGCTGGCAAGCATCACCCGGTACAACTCAGGGTGGCGTGGCCACACAGATGCGCCAGACAGTGGGGTGTGCCGGGCAAATAAGGGTGTGCGTTGTGTTTTCATGTCGGGAGCGGGCGGCGTCAAGGACCCAAAAATAGTCTGATGTCATCTTATCGGCAAAAATTCATGCTGGCTTGAACGCTATAGTGCCAGCTTCACCCTGAACCCGAGCCCCCCGTGAGCATTCAAACCGATGACTTCGCCGCCGCGCCACCCAAGCGCGTCGTCTCCAACGCCCCCGCATCGCCCAACGAAGAGGCCATCGAGCGCGCGCTGCGGCCCAAATTGCTGGACGATTATGTGGGCCAAGCAAAGGCGCGCGAGCAGCTCGAGATTTTCATCAGCGCCGCCAAAATGCGCGATGAGGCGCTGGACCATGTGCTGTTGTTTGGCCCGCCAGGTTTGGGCAAAACCACCCTGAGCCACATCATTGCCCACGAGCTCGGTGTCAACTTGCGTCAAACCAGTGGCCCAGTGCTGGAAAAGCCCAAAGATCTGGCCGCCTTGCTGACCAATCTGGAAAAGAACGATGTGCTGTTCATTGATGAGATCCACCGCCTGAGCCCGGTGGTGGAAGAAATCTTGTACCCCGCGCTGGAGGACTACAAGATCGACATCATGATCGGTGAAGGTCCGGCGGCACGCTCCATCAAACTTGACTTGCAGCCCTTTACCCTGGTGGGCGCCACGACCCGTGCCGGCATGCTGACCAACCCCCTGCGAGATCGCTTTGGCATCGTGGCGAGGCTGGAGTTCTATACCCCTGAGGAACTGGCCCGCATCGTCAAGCGCAGCGCCGGGTTGCTGAATGTCCCCACCGATGAAAAAGGCGGGTTTGAAATTGCCCGGCGCTCACGCGGCACGCCGCGCATTGCCAACCGCTTGCTGCGCCGGGTGCGCGACTATGCCGATGTCAAAGGTGTGGGTGAAATCACCCTGGACATTGCCAACCGCGCCCTGGCCATGCTGGACGTGGACCCGCAGGGCTTTGACCTGATGGACCGCAAACTGCTGGAGGCGGTGATTCACCGGTTTGACGGTGGGCCGGTCGGGCTGGACAACATTGCCGCCAGCATTGGAGAAGAGCGTGAAACCATTGAAGACGTGATCGAACCCTACTTGATTCAGCAGGGCTATTTGCAGCGCACGCCGCGTGGTCGGATTGCCACGCTGGCGGCGTATCGGCATCTGGGTGTGACACCACCAGCCCAGCATGCGGGCGGTGGGGA
>JAIFMR010000093.1 GCA_020048255.1 Rhodoferax sp.
GAGATCCAGAAGGACCTGGTCCGCCCGGTGCTGATTTCTTCGACCATGGCCAATGACACCTTCCTGCGCGACTGGGTTGTACAGGGCGAAAAGGGCGTGACCGACATGTCCCGCTACCTGCGGGAGGTGAAGGAACGGTATGGTGCCTTCAGCAGCTTTTTTGTATCCGACAAAAGCGCCATTTATTACACCGGCGACGGCGTGTTCAAGAGCGTGTCGCCACAGGAGCCGTGCGATGCGTGGTACTACCGCGTGCGCGACATGAAGGAGCCCTACGAAATCAATGTCGACCCCGATCTGGCGAACAAGGACGCGTTGACCATTTTTATCAACTACCGCGTTTACGACTTTGCTGGGAACTACATCGGCGCTACCGGCATCGGCCTCACGGTGGATGCCGTACGCCACCTGATTGCGGACTACCAGCAGCGTTTTCAGCGCACCATCTACTTCGTTGATGTCAAAGGCAAGATCGTTCTCTTTGGTAATCGTGCCGACCGGGATCCAAACTTGCGCGCGGTTGACGGGCTGGCGCCGCTGCTGGACCGCATCCTCGTGGAAAAAAGTGGTTCGTACCAATACAACAAGGGGGGAGACAACCACATTCTGAACGTGAATTATTTGCCCGAGCTGAAGTGGTACCTGTTCGTCGAGCAGAACGAAGACCTGGCGCTGGCGGGCATCCGCCAAACCTTGTACGCCAATCTGGCTATCAGCCTGGCGGTGACATTGGTGGTCCTGCTGTTGACCCACCTGGCCCTTGCGCGCTACCAGCAGCGCATGGAGGAAATGGCTGCGGTCGACAAACTCACCGGGCTGCTGAACCGCCAGGCTTTCACAATTTTCATCGACAAGCTGATGTCCGAGTACCGCCGCGAACCGCGGCCAACCTGCGTGTTGCTAGCTGACATTGACCTCTTCAAGGCGGTCAACGACCGTTACGGGCACCTCACCGGTGACCGCGTCCTGCAGGGCGTGACGCAGCTGCTACAGGACGGCCTGCGCGAATCGGATATCGCCGTGCGCTGGGGTGGCGAAGAATTTCTGCTGGTGCTGCGTGGCTGCGATTTGGCCGAAGCACAGCGCATTGCCGAGAACCTGCAGCAAAACATCGCGCAGAAGTCATTCGACATGGAAGATCCGCCACTCCAGGTCACCATCAGCATCGGCGTAGCCGAATATGACGGCACCGAACTGCCCGAGCAGTGGATCCATCGCGCTGATACCGCACTTTATGCTGCCAAAAATGGCGGGCGCAACCGAGTCTGCCTGGCATAACCGCCGATCCACAGAGCCGACAGCAGCCCGCGTACCGGGGCGATGCCAGTGCTTCACAGGCAAAACCATCAAGCGGATCGACTCAAAAATTGCAGTGAGTGTCACTGCACTGGTGTCACGGTGATGCTCTTGCGCAATAGACCCCCGGCCTTGGCGCCGCTGGTGATGTCGCCTTGCCCCAGGACCCGCGCTTCGCAAGCCTGACGGTCATCACCCGTGTGTGATTCACAGCGCCGCAGCGCATTCTTCTGATACTGGTCCGGCACGTCGTTCAGTTGGCCGCGTTTGGCTTCAGCCAGCGCGCTCCCCGCATCTCGGCGGCAGCTTTCAAGACTCTGATTGGACTGCCCGCTGTTGCATATTGCCATGTCATGAGCATAGTTGGCTTGCGCCTGGCTTGACAGACCCGGCCCGGCTGCCAGCGCGTCAGATAAATGCAGCAAGGTGGCCACCACCACCAAAGCGCAGCGATTGCAGAATCTCATAGACATGGCGAATGCATCACCATTTCTTCATCGATCTCTGCGCGAGACTGACCAGGTTTTCGCTTGCGCAGCCGTGACAGTATTTGCTGAACTGTTCTATTCAGGGCACCAAAACCCAGCGACCTGATGAGACCACGTTGGTGAATTCGCGGGAGAGACCGGGGTGATTTTGTGTGCAGCAAGTTCATGGGCGAGTGTTGTCGCCCAGCCGCCCTGAATTCTGTTCGCTGTCACACACAGGAGACGTCTTTTTCATGCGCCCACGTGTTTGCATCGACTCACGTTTTTCAACCGGGATACCGTCAATAAATTACAAGTAATTTAGGCCTTCAACCCATGTGTGTGTTGCGCTAATAGCTATTTAATAATAAGCGCGGAGCGCGCGATAGACTCATCGCGCTAACCAACACCAAGATTTCTTAGTCCGTCTTGAACCCGTCAACCCCAAGCCAGCGCCATGACCCCCATGGCAATAGCCACGGCGCCGGCTATGCGCAATGCCCGGTCTCCCTCGCCCAGCAGATGGCCACCAATCAGGGCAGCAAACAACATGCTGACTTCACGCGCCGGTGCGACATGGCTGACCGGTGCCAGGCGCACGGCATACAGCACGCACACATACGCCACCGGGCTGAACACCGCCACCACCATCGCGTAGCGCCACTGCAGCTTCCACAGCCGCCAAGCTTCTGGGCGGTCGCGCAGCACGGGCAACACGGCGTAGGGCAGACGCAAGATATTGCACCAGTAATCAAACAAAATGGGCGACATGGCGATCACCTTAACGGCATAGGCATCCAGCACGGTATAGGCCGCAATCAACACACCCGTCAACAAACCCCAAAACACGCCTGACAACACCCGCTGCCGGCGCGCTGGGTCATGTGCTGCCTTGAACAGGCCAGGGCCACCGGCAATCAGAAAAACCCCCACTACCACCCCACCAATGCCCAAGATGCCCAAAGCACTGAGCCTCTCGCCAAACACCACTACTGCCACAAACGACGACAGCAATGGCCCACTGCCGCGAGCCAAGGGGTACACCACCGTGAGGTCACTCTTTCGGTAGCCTGTGAGCAGGCACACAAAATACACCCAATGAACAAAACCGCTGGCGGCCACAAACAGCCATTCGGTCAGCCCCCAAGCGGGTACCACCTGCCAGCCCAGCCACAGTGCCAAGGGCGCCCAGAACACCGCCATGATGATGCTGCTGAAAAACGTGAATCGGGCGTCGCCTTGCGCCTTCTTGGCAACGATGTTCCAGCCGGCGTGGATTAGCGCACCCAGCAAAACGAGTGCGAAGGCGGTGGCAGGCACCCGTCTAAATGGCTTGAACCACCGACACCCCGTGGTCGGCCAGTGTCAAGCCTACCTGTGCGCCCAGCGCCAGCACATCGGTCAGGTCAGGCGACACCACAAAGATCGGGCCTAGCGCCGTTTCAAAGGTGTACTCAAAGAAGCTACCCAAGTAAGCCAGTTTCAGCAACTCGGCGGCCAAGCCAGTGCCGTCACGGTGAATGTGCCAGGCCTCAGGCCGTACCGCCACCTTGACCTTGCCAGCGGTGACCACCGTGCGCGAGGTGATGGCCAGCGGCCCGAGTTGCACCACACCTGCGGCATCGGCCACGCCCGGAAACAACATGGCCTCGCCCATGAAACCGGCGACAAACTCACTGCCCGGACGCTCGTACATATCTTGTGGCGTGCCGCGCTGGGCAATCAGCCCATCGTCCATGACGATGATCTGGTCACTCACCGCCAGGGCCTCACTCTGGTCATGGGTGACATAGGCCACTGTGAGGTGCAGGCGCTGCTGCAGGCTGCGAATTTCTTCGCGCATGTCACGGCGCAAGCGGGCATCGAGGTTGCTCAGCGGCTCATCAAACAAAAGCACACCCGGCTCCAAAACCAGGGCCCGTGCCAAGGCCACCCGTTGCTGCTGGCCACCCGACAATTCACTGGGCAAGCGGTCGTTGTAGCCCACCAGCCCGACGTTACCCAAAGTTTCCACCGCGCGCCTGGATGCCTCCGTCTTCTCGATACCCGACATTTTCAAACCATACATGACGTTTTCCAACACGTTCATGTGGGGAAACAGCGCGTAACTCTGAAACATCATGCTGACGTTGCGGTCCGCCGGGCCTAGCGTGGTGACATCTTTACCGTCCATGATGATCTGGCCAGCCGTGGGTGTTTCCAGCCCGGCAATCATGCGCAGCACCGTGGTTTTGCCACAACCTGACGGCCCAAGAATCGTCGTGAGCGAACCCTTTTCAATTTCAAAGTTCACGCCCTTGATCACCAGTGGAGCGCTGGTATCCATGCCATACCGCTTGGTGATATTTTTGAATTCAACGCCGTGGTTCATGTGCTTCTCTTTTTCGTTCAGTGGGCTGCTATGGGCTTGATGATCACGCCGGTCTTGCGCCGACCGAGCTTGCGTTCACCCACCAGAAACTGAATCAAGGCAATCGATGCCGACATCAACATGATCAGCACGGTGCAATAGGCCAGCGCCACACCGTAGTCACCGTTGCCCACCCGGCCGATGATGTAAGTGGTCGCCAATTCGTTTTCGGCCGTGACCAGGAAAATCACGGCACTCACCGTGGTCATGGCACGCACAAAGCTGTAAACCAGTGCGGCCACCAGTGCGGGTTTCAGCAGTGGCAGCACCACATGGCGCAGCGTCTGGAAGGTGCTGGCACGCAGCATCAGCGAGGCTTCGTCCAGCGATTTATCCAACTGCTTGAACGCAGCTGTGCCAGCACGTACCCCCACGGGCAGGTTGCGAAACATGAAGCACAGCACAATGATCAAACCGGTACCGGTGAGCTCCACCGGCGGCACGTTGAACGCCAAGATGTAACTCACGCCCAGCACCGTGCCCGGTATGGCAAAGGCCAGCAAGGCAATGAACTCAAACCAGCCCTGACCGCGAAACTCGGTGCGCGCCAATAAATAGGCAATCAGCAGGCCCACGGTAGCCGTCATGGGGGCGGACAAGCCGGCCAGCTTCACGGTAGTAAACAGAGAATTCCAGGCGGTGCCCGCCCACACCACACCAAACTGACCCCACTCCAGCCCGAATGCTGTCTTGAAGTGTGCCAAGGTCAAGGTGTAGTCCCGCCCCCAGGTTTGCACAAAACCACCAGCAAAGGCAAACAGATACACCACCACGGTAAACGTCAGCCAAGGGTAGACCACCAAATTGAGCACCCGTCGCACACCGTCTGGCAAAGCCATCGGAATGCCCGCATCCCCCTTGCCGCTGACCGTGGTGTAGTTTTGTTTGCCCAGCAAAGCGCGTTGCATGGCAAACACGATCAGCGCAAACACCGTCAGAATCCAGGCCAGAGAGGCCGCGCGACCCTGGTCGTATTGCGCACCCACAATGGCAAAGAAGATGTCGGTGGACAACACCGAATACTGGCCACCCACCACCACCGGGTTGCCAAAGTCGGCAATGCTCTCGATAAACCCCACTAAAAACGCATTGGCCAAACCGGGTTTGAGCAGTGGCAAGGTGATGGTGAAAAAGGTTTTGCTGCGGCTGGCGCGCAAGGTTTGTGCGGCTTCTTCCATGCTGGGGGCCACACCCTGCACCACACCCCGCATGATCATGAAGGCAATCGGTGTGAAGGCAAACAATTGCGCAATCCAGATGCCAAACAAGCCATAAAACCAGCGGGTCGGCTGGATGTCAAACGCATATTCCAGAAACTGGTTGACCACCCCGGCGCGGCCAAACAGCAGAATCAGCCCCAGGCCCACCACAAACGGTGGCGTGATGATCGGCAGAAGCGCCACCACCCGCAAAGGCGTTTGCACCCGTGGCCCGGCGCTGCGCTCGGCCAGCAGCGCCATCATGGTGCCCATGATCACTGTGCCGGTGGCGGTCAGCAGCGCCAAAAACAAGGTGTTCCACGCCACACCACATCGCACACCCCCACTCAGGCAACTCAGACCCCAAATACGCTCATGGCCAATACGCTCAAAAATTGCCGAAAATGCCCATTGCCCTTCTTCGTTCAGAAAGGCACCGTAAAGTGCCTTGGTGACCGGAAACGCAATAAACAGCAGCAGCAGCACTGAGCAACTTACCACCGCCGAGGCAATGAACAAGTCCCCCTTGAAGAAACCGCGCCGTGCCACGCCAAACGCCGTGATCATCACCAGCGCCAGCAAGGCCATGAAGGCACCGATGCCAATGCC
>JAIFMR010000079.1 GCA_020048255.1 Rhodoferax sp.
CATTGATGGCACGCCACGGTCACGTGCCGTTGCCGCCCTACATCACCCACGCCGACTCGTTTGAGGATGCGCTGCGCTATCAGACCGTGTTTGCCAAAAATCTAGGGGCCGTCGCTGCCCCCACCGCGGCACTGCACTTTGACGAAGCGCTGCTGGCCACCCTGGACGCCATGGGTGTGCAACGCGCCCATGTCACGCTGCATGTGGGTGCCGGCACGTTTCAACCGGTCAAGACCGAAAACCTGACAGAGCACCAGATGCACAGTGAGTGGTACGAGGTGCCGGCCGCCACCCAGCAGGCCCTGGCAGACTGCCGTGCCCGCGGGGGTCGCGTGATTGCGGTGGGCACCACCACGGTACGCACACTGGAGTCATGGGCCCTGACGGAGTCGGCCATGGCATCGCTGTCGCGGCCAGATGGGGCGCGGGCGCCCTTTTCTTCAGACACGTCCATTTTCATCACGCCGGGTTTTGATTTCAAACTGGTGGATGTGTTGATCACCAACTTTCATTTGCCCAAGTCCAGCCTGATGATGCTGGTGAGTGCTTTTGCCGGCTTTGAGCACATCATGAAGTTGTACGATCACGCCATGGCCAAGGGTTACCGATTTTTCAGCTACGGTGACGCCATGTGGCTCACCCGACATCCCAGTGAGGTGTCGGCAAAGCCAACGGCCCTTTCAGTCTGATTGAGCTCGCAAATGAACAGTTTTCAAAAGCGCACGGCCATCCGAATCGCCAGCGTCAGCATCCTGCTGGCCTCTTTTGCCAGTCCTGTCGCTTGGTTTGTCGAGCGTGAACGCTCTGAAGAAGGCATTGTTTCTCTGGCCATGGAAGAGTCTGGACGTCTTTTGCATCACTACGACGCAGTGGACATGAGTGGACCCAATGCGGTGGAGCACGCCACCATCGCCGCCCAAACCATCTCGGGAGGCATGTTTGACATTGCCGAAATTTACGATGCCAAGGGCGACAAATTAGCGGAGTCGATGACCCAAGAGGGCGAGGCGATCGAGTCTTCATTGCCCAAGCACGGCAAACCCGGCTACAACCTGTCGTCTTATGAAAGCCTTCGACTGGGCGGCGATGCTTGGGTGTTGCGGGTGTTTGTGCCCTTGCGCAACTCGGCCACGGACCTGACTCTACCGATCACGGGTTATTTTGAGGGCGTGCGGGTGGTGCCCGAATGGCAGCGCAACCAAATCCTGGAGCGCTCCCTCACCGTGGCCTTCATGGTTTGCATGGCCTCCTTGTTGTGCGGCGCGGTGCTGTACCCGGTGGTGGTGCGCTTGTCCGCCGACAACGAGCGCAAGGCGCGCGAGGTGCTGGACTCGCACATCTCCATGATGGAAGCACTGGGCCGGGCCATTGCCAAGCGCGACTCCGACACCGGCGCGCACAACTACCGGGTGGCCTGGATTGCCGCCGTGATTGCCGAAAAAATGGGCATTGCAGGCAGCGCCATGCAGGCCCTGATTGCCGGCAGCTTTTTACATGACGTGGGCAAGATCGGCATTCCCGATGCCATTTTGCTCAAACCCGGCAAACTCGACGAAGCTGAATTTGCCATCATGCGCACCCATGTCACGCAAGGCGAGGAGATCGTCACCGGCATGGGCTGGCTGGACGGGGCCAACGCTGTGGTTGCATCGCACCATGAAAAATGGAACGGCTCGGGTTACCCACGCCAGCTGGCCGGCGACAACATTCCCTTGTCAGCGCGCATCTTCGCTGCGGCCGATGTGTTTGATGCACTGTGTTCCAAACGCCCGTACAAGGAACCCATGGGCTTCGAAGCGGCGATGGCGATTCTGGACAAAGACACCGGCAGCCACTTTGATCCGGGTGTGATGGCGGTTTTCAAACCCCTGGCGCGGGGCATTTATGACCGTTTGGCGACCTGTGACGAAGACGCGACGCGTAACTTGCTGGAAGAGCGCGTAAAACACCATTTTGGGCATTGACTTAACAAACACCGGACATGGGATCAGCATGACTCGGTGTTTGTCGGGTTGCCTGTGAATGGTCTTAGCCGAGCACGGGCAAGCCACTGATGTAGCCCACTGCGGAACTCTTCTTGTTGTTCCAGTTGGCGTTGATCAGCGGATCAGCACCCGCCTTGACGATCGAATGGATCGAACCCCAATCGCCGGGATGCTGGAAATTGCCCATGATGTACGAGAAACCGTTGAGGTCGTCAATCACTTGCAGGCCGGTGGCTTCGGCACCTGTCGGTACTGACTGGATACGCGAGAGCTTTTTGGTGTCCACGTTGTAAGCCCAGACAAAGTTGTTAACGTGGGTGGCTGAATCTTCGCCGATGAACAAGGTGCGCAGTTTTTCCGAAAACTTCACGTTGTCGGGCGTAGCAACTTTGTCGACATGGGCTGTGTTGCCAACAGCATCTGCAACTTGGTCTTGGCCGACCAGTGCCGGGATCGCCGCCATGGCGGTAGGCACCCAGTCGCTGCCAATGGCAGCACCAGCACTGTCTTTTTGTGCAGCAGACAACTTGAGCTCATAGGTGGCACCTGCTGTGATTTTGCCCACCTGAATATCGCCAGCCGTATCAATCATACTTTTCTCGATGCGCGACATTGCAACGTAAGCCACTTTGTCCTTCTTGTTGAGCGCCACGCCCTCCATTTTGGTGAACTCCAGCGTGCCGCCCATCATGGCGGCATAGCGGTGGGTTTCCAGAAAGGCGGCAGCTTTTTCCATGCCAGCGGAGAACTTCACCCACTCGGTTTTGCCGTTGAAGCCAATCTTGGTGTATGCGGTATCCACCGGGTCAACTGTCTTGACCGTAACGATGTCCGCTGCTTTCAGCGTGTCGGCCAGTGCCTTGATTTCGGCGCTGGTGGCGCTGCCCAGCTTGATCCAGCTCAACGTAGCCGAACCGCCATTGGTCGCCGAGGTTTGCGCCCACTTAGCCACATACAGGACACCACTGCTCAGGTCTTTTTCGCGGTCAGCGATGAACATGAACAATCCGGTGTTATCGCCATCGTCACCCATCAGAACGGTCTTGTTGTCGGGGCACACCTCAACGAGTTCGCGGGCGATGCGGCCCAGACAGTAGTGCTTGACGATGCTGGCGGTGCCGTCTGGCTTCACGGTGACTTCTGGCACATGGGCGTAGTGATAGGGATTGGCGGCCGTGGTGCTGCCGTACAGGTTCTGGCTGAAGGCCTGGAACATCGTGTTGGTGGCGATGTTGACCGCATCGGGCTCGTACTCTTCGCTCGACAGGTGGGTGTTCCATGGCGACAAGCTGGACGCGCAGGCAATCCAGATGCCGTTGACCGGTTTGGTGTCCACGGTAAAGTGTTTGACAGCCTTGAGCGCACCTGTCTTTTTGTCTTGATCCAGTGTGGTCACGGTGATCTGTGAAGGTAACTTGCCGTACATGCTGACACCGGCGTTATCCAAGGACTTGTACTCGTATTGCGTGACCAGGAACAGGGTGTTTCCGGTGACACCTGCGACCGATGGGTTGGCCAGTGAAATCAGGGAGTTGCCATCTGGGCAATCTGAATAAAAAGGCTCTGGGGTGGTGCCTGATGTATCCATGATGGGGTTGCCATTGATGTCGTAGTAGGCACCGGCAATCACGCTGGCGCTGCCGTTTTTGAGGGTGTCACCGGTCTTGTAAATCGTGTTGTAAGCCAGCGTCTGAGTTTTGCTGGTGCCATCTGAATAGCCCAGTTTGACACTGGCAGCGGTATAACTGGCGGCGCGCTCGGCGTCGGTTGCCGGGGCTGCCATGCCCAAAAATTCGACCGAACTGAGGGTGACTGGCGCAGCGTCGCTGCCGCCGCAGGCGCTCAGACCAAAACTGGTCAAGCCCGCGGCCGTGAGGCCACCCAAAGCGCCTTTCAGAACATGACGACGCGGCATCTCTGCGCGCATGGCTTGGGTTGCGACTTCAGAAATTGCGTTGACAACTAAAACAGGGCCGGTACGAGAGGGAAAATTCATCCGAGATTGTCCATTAGCCCCTAGATTGCGATCGTGAGTCAGCCCGGTGTGTCCCGGATACGCCCTGATTTCTAATGGATACCATTAGAAATGTCCAATGAAATCAACGAACTCAGTGCAATTTGGAGCGACCATGGTCTCAGAAACACCGTTCGATCTGAAGTTCACCTCTCGCGAGGTTACCGCCTGGGGTGGCCTGGCCCTTTTGAGGCGCATGCTCGACGGCATGGGATTCAAAGAAGCTGTGCAGAGCTGGGACTTGCCCCAGCCCGGCTCCAACCGGGGCTACCGCCCGGAGCAACTCATTGAACAAATGATCGTCAGCATCTGGTGCGGTGCCGCCCGTTTTGCCCACGCCGACATCACCCGCCTGGACAGCACCCTGGTGCGCCTATTCGGCTGGGGCAAAGCCGCAGGCCACAAAGCCATCGTGCGCTTGTTCCAGCGCTTTGACCAAGGCAGTGCCACCCGGGTGCAAAGCAGCAGCTACGCTTGGCTCTTTGAGAAGCTGCGACTCAACCCCATCACCCTGGATGTGGACTCCACAGTGCTCACTCGCTGGGGAAGCCAGATCGAAGGCGGCGCCAAGGGCTACAACCCAAAAAACAGGGGCCGCGCCAGCCACCACCCGCTGATGGCGTTCGTAGCAGACTGGCGCCTAGTGGCCAACTTCTGGCTGCGCCCGGGCAACACCGCGTCGAGCAACAACATTGAGGGCTTTATTGAGTCCACGCTGGAAAACCTCGGGGACACCAAAGTAGGCCTGTTTCGCGCCGACAGCGGCTTCTACGACAAGGCAATCGTGGCCCTACTCAAAGCCAAGAAGATCAGCCACATCATCAGTGCACGCCTGACGCAGGCACTGCAGCAGGCCATTGTGGATCAGTGCAAATGGCAGCAAGTGGAAGTTGGCTTGGAGGTGTCTGAACTGAGCTACCAGCCGCACGGTTGGGACACAACGCAACGCCTGGTGGTAGTGCGCCAGCACATCCAACGCAAGAACGGTGCAGTGGCGGGCAAGACGCTATCGTTGTTTGCTGATGATCCGGATTTGCAGGGCTGGCGCTATGGGGCGATGCTCACCGATTTGAGTCTTCCGGCACTGGAGGTTTGGCGCTTGTACCGCGGGCGTGCTGACTGCGAGAACCGGATCAAGGAGCTCAAGGCGGACTTTGGGCTGGATAGTTTCGTGCTGAGGGACTTTTGGGCCACGGAGGCAGCACTGGGGGTGACGATGCTGAGCTACAACCTGATGAGTGTGTTTCGCCATGCTGTGATGCGCCAGAAGGTGCACCACACGCTCTCAACGCTGCATCATCAGGTGCTGGCTGTAGGAGCGCTGTGGGATGACAGCACGAAGAACACCAAGCAGTCGTTTCGTCTGGCGGTGGCCCGCAAACGAAGATCTTGGTTTGAGGGTTTATGGGCCAATGCGGGCGAGCCCGTAAAGCTTACGCCGCGTCCATCAAATTCCTAATGGACAATCTCGGATAAATGTTGGTCTGACGCCCACGCGCACCCTGAATGCGTGGTTCGGGCTGAACCGTGATTTGTGGTGGCGACGCCAGCAGCAGCCTTTCGATGGCCGCATCAATGGTGGACTTGGGTGCATGGCCCTGAAAACACTCCGTGGTGATCTGCCACCGGGTCGCCGTCCCTTTAACCCGCAGAAAATCCACAATTTTCATTGCCGCTGCGTTGGTTCGAACCGAGTCCGCTGCGTCGGTCGCTTTGATGAACACAAATTTGGCCGATTCGACACCATGACGAATCCACCCCATGGCGGCCTGGATGTGTTGCACGTCAATCCGCGTTTGCAGATCGCACAGGGCAAAAAGCATGGCGAGCCGCAGAAGCATTGGCGCGCGCCGCTCCAACAAAGCCGTGACGCGCTCACCGCCACTGTCGTCAATCAGTTCCCCACGATACAGGCGAGCGTAGATGTCCTGGGCTTGGGCGGTCAGTCCAATTTGCAAATG
>JAIFMR010000050.1 GCA_020048255.1 Rhodoferax sp.
CCATGGGACCGTCCGCGCAATTGACTCGGGATGGCGTCGTGCTCAGCGCAGCGGCATCAAGGAGGAGCCGAAGGCGGGGGACAGCCGCGGAGCTGAGTACGGCGGCGTCACGAGTCCGGACGTCCCTCTATGCACCAGGGCTTGACAGGGACTGACTCACCCCGAATTGCATTCATCCAGCACGTGCCACACCACCAACTTGCGTCGCACCTAAGGTTGGGACATTGGATTGTTGCCAATACCCAGAATTGGCACCATCAGGTGCGCCAAAACTAGGGAAACTACCGGTGCCAATCGCTTGAATGGTGATTGGTTTGAATTGACTGAGAAGGATTGCGAGATGACCACCGCCCGTTTTGCCTATTCACGCATCGCCCGGGCGCGCGCTTTGGCCCGCAGGAAATTCGCTCTGCCAGTTTGATGCTGTGCGACGGAATTCATCCACATTTCAATGTCAGCCCGCTGGGCCACTTAGGCGACGGTTACGACATGGCCTTGCCCAATGCGTCTGCCCTGTCCGAGGTACGCGCCCAAATCCAAGCGCAAGCGGCTGATCTCATGGCCAAACACCACTGCGTTTTTTTAGGTGGTGACCATTCCGTGACTTTGGCGCTGCTGCGCGCAGCGCGGGCGCAATTTGGCGAGCTGGCCCTGGTGCATTTTGATGCCCATTGCGACACCTGGACTGATCACTTTGGCGAACCCTCAGGCCACGGCACCTGGACCTATGAAGCCATCACCGAAGGCCTGGTCAGCCCGGAGCACACGGTGCAGATTGGGTTGCGTTCAGGTGGCGAGCGGGCTGCCCGTGAGTACGTGCAAGATCAGGGTGGCATGATTTTCACCAGCCGCCAGTTGCGCGGCTTGGATGGCGCGGCGCTGCAGCCGGTCGTGGCGCAAATTTTGCAGCGCCTGGGCAACCGACCGTGTTACCTGACGCTGGATATTGACTGCCTGGATCCGGCCTTTGCGCCCGGTACCGGTACACCCGAGCCAGGCGGTATGAGCAGTTCACAGGCCATGACGCTGCTTGAAGAGCTCAGCGGCCTCAACATGGTGGGCATGGACTGTGTCGAGGTGGCACCCGCCTACGACCATGCGCAGCTGACCAGCAACGCGGCGGCCACGCTGGTGTGGACCTATCTTTGTGGCCAGGTGGCCAAACGCATATAAAGACGCTTCGCAAAGGACGCATCATGCTGCTTAACTCAGACACCCAACTCAACCAAAACAGCTATTACGAAGCCAGCGCCGTCAGGCCGGATTTGCAGCCGGTCTTGCAGGACAACCTGTCTGCTGACGTGCTGGTGGTGGGGGCGGGCTTTGCCGGTTTGTCGTCGGCTATCGAACTGGCGCGCCGCGGCTACCAAGTGGTGGTGCTGGAAGCCGACCGGATCTGCAGCGGTGCCTCCGGGCGCAACGGCGGCCAAGCCATTGTGGGTTACGCCAGTGGGCAAGAGCCCTTTGAGCAGCAATTGGGACGCGATCAGGCGCGCCTGGCGTGGGATATGTCAGTGCAGGCCGTGCAGCTGATTGAAGAGCGGGTGAAAGAATTTGCCATTGACTGCGATTGGGTCAGAGGCTATTTGCATGTGGCCGACTCGCCACGCAAAGCCCGTGCGCTGGAGGCAGACGCTCGCGCGATGGAGCGCGACTATGGCTTTGCCACCGATCTGGCCACCGGCGCCGATGTGCAGCGGCACATTCACAGCCCGCGTTACCACGCCAGTGCGTATGAGTCCACTTCAGGCCACTTGCATCCGCTCAAATATGGTCTGGGACTGGCGCGCGCGGCACAAAAGCTGGGGGTGCGCATTTTTGAGAAATCTGCCGTATTGAAGCTCGACCGTGGCGCCACACTCAAAGCGCACACAGCTCAGGGCAGCGTCAGCGCCCGCTTTGGCGTGCTAGCGGGCAACTGCACCCTGCCGGAATATGGGGCGAAGGTCGCGCCCGACATTGCTGACCGCATCATGCCGGTAGGCACCTATATCATTGGCACGGCACCGCTGGACCCTGCGCTGTGCCAGCGCCTGCTGCCGCGCAATGTGGCGGTGTGCGATAACAATTTCATTCTGGATTACTTTCGCTTCAGCGCCGACCACCGCATGTTGTTTGGCGGACGCGTGAGTTACACCACGCGCACGCCCGCCAATTTGCAGGCCGTGATGGCGCAGCGCATGGGGCAGGTGTTCCCGGAATTGCAAGGCGTGCCCATTGACTTTTTGTGGGGTGGGTTTGTTGACATCAGCATGAACCGCGCGCCAGACTTTGGCCGGCTTGGCGACAACCTGTATTACCTGCAAGGTTTCAGCGGTCACGGCGTGGCACTCACCGGCCTGGCTGGGCAACTGGTGGCGCAAGCCGTGGCAGGGCAAGCCGAACGTTTTGACGTGTTTGCACGGGTCAAACATCTGCCGTTTCCGGGCGGTCCGCTGCTGCGTATGCCCAGCTTGGTGCTGGGCACGCTGTATCACCGGCTGCGCGACGCGTTCTGAATCTGGGTTGGAACACTTTTGATGACCGCTCCATCGCCGGTGTTATGCCTCAAAGCTTGCCAGCTCCTGCACCAGGGCTTTTGCCATGAGGGGGCCAAAATGCTCAATTTCAGCCAGTGGTGCGTAGCCGTAGCCGATGACCAAGCCACGCAGGTCGCTGCGCCCCAGGCAATAGGCTGACAGCGGGCGAACCAGCAGGCCGAGTTTGCCCAACTGCAAGGCCAGGGCCTTGTCGTCGAGTTCATCTGGCAAGCGCAGGCACAGGTGCAGACCCTGTTCGGCGCCGGTGATCTGGGCATGTTTGCCCAAGCAGGGCTGCAGCGCCGCCAACAAGCTTTGACGCCGTTGGGCATAACTTTGGCGGGCCCGGCGCAAAGCGCTGGCAAAGTGGCCCATGTCAATGAATTCAGCCAGGGCGGCTTGCACCGGCATCTGCCCGGGGCGGTTCAGATCGTAATGCGCGCGCTTGAACGCCGCTGCCAGGCCCTTGGGCACCACCATGTAACCCAATTTCAAGCCGGGGTAGAGCACTTTTGAAAATGAGCCCAGATAAATCACCCGCTCTTCGGTATCCAGCCCGGCCAGTGAGGAAATGGGCGGGCCGCTGAAGCGAAATTCGCTGTCGTAGTCGTCCTCCAGTATCCAGGCCTGATGCTGGCGCGCCAGCGACAAGATCTGGTGGCGTCGTGCCAATGACATGACGGCACCCGTTGGGTATTGGTGTGACGGCGTGACGTAGATCAGCCGGGGCGGTGTGGCACTGTCCGCTGCCTTGGGGGCCATGCCTTGATCGTCCACCGGGACTGCATGCAGGCTCAGGCCGGTGGCCATGAAGGCCTTGCAGGCGCCCCAGTAGGCGGGGTCTTCCAGCCAGACGGTGTCGGCGTGGTTGGCCAGCAATTGCGAACACAACTCCAGCGACTCCTGGGTTCCGCTGGTGATGATGATCTGGTCTACCTCCAGCGGCACGCTGCGAAACACACGCAGGTAGTCCGCCACGGCCCGGCGCAGTGGCGCATAGCCGCCTGAGCTGCTGTAGTCCAGCATATCGGGGTAGGTCATGCGCCAATGTTTGTTTTGCAGACGCTGCCACAGCGCCACTGGAAAGGCGCTGAAGTCGGCAATGCCCGGGGTGAAGGGCTGCACCTCGAGTTCAGAGGCACAAAACAGCGTGCTTAACGCTTGGCCGCGCTGCGACAGGCGCTGGGCCGGTGGTTTGCTCACGCGCGACGGGCGGGGCAAGCGCTGCGGTACTTTGGGGTTGACAAAGGTGCCGCTGCCCACGCGACTGATCAGATAACCCTCCACGGTGAGCTGGTTGAGCGCCGCCACCACGGTGTTGCGCGACAGGTGCAGGTCTTGCACTAGGTCGCGGCTGGAGGGCAGCCGTTCGTCTGCCGCCAGCTTGCCCTCCAAAATGGCGCGACGCAGAGCCTCGTACAACTGTCGGTGTAGAGGCAGTTTGGCCTGTTGGTTCAGCCGGTTGATTTCAGTGAGCAGGAGTTCGGACAGCATGGGGCAAGGGCGGTTGAGACTGGAGTACAGTGGATCGGCAGGGCAAGGTGAACAATTCAGAATTGGCACCATCGATTTGAATCAAATGGCCCTGATTTTGAACCAATTCAACCCGCACAATGCGTCAACACACGGCGGCAACCTGCAACAGGCCCGCATCAGGAGGTTCCCTTGAACGATAAAAAATCAATGAATTTCAACGATTTGGAGCAATGGCTCAATGAGCGCCATGTGACCGAGGTGGAGTGCCTGGTGCCTGACTTGACCGGTGTGGCGCGCGGCAAGATTCTGCCCCGAGTCAAGTTCACCGAAGATCGCGGCATGCGTTTGCCCCAGTCGGTGGTGGCCATGGGGGTCACCGGCGAGTTTCCCGATAGCGGGCCGTATTACGACGTGATTGACCCGACCGACAAGGACATGCAATTGCGGCCCGACCCGTCGACTGTGCGCATCGTGCCCTGGGCGACCGACCCGACTGCGCAGGTGATTCACGACTGTTTTGATCACCATGGCAACCTGGTGCCCTTTGCACCGCGCACCGTGTTGCGCCGGGTGTGTGACCTGTTTGCCGCAGACGGATTGCAGCCCATCGTGGCGCCAGAGCTTGAGTTTTATTTGACTGCGCGCAATACTGACCCCAACACCTTGCTCAAGCCACCGATTGGCCGCAGCGGCCGCGCAGAGACCTCGCGCCAGGCCTACAGCATTGACGCGGTGAACGAGTTTGATCCCTTGTTTGAAGAGATTTACGACTACTCCGACAAGATGGAGCTCAACGTTGACACGCTGATTCATGAAATTGGTGCGGGTCAGATGGAGATCAACTTCTTTCATGCCGAGCCGCTAGGTCTGGCCGACGAGGTGTTTTTCTTCAAACGCACGGTGCGCGAGTCGGCCTTGCGTCATGATATGTATGCCACCTTCATGGCCAAACCGATTGCCGGTGAGCCTGGCAGTGCCATGCATGTGCACCAAAGCATTTTGAACAAGGCCACCGGCAAGAACATTTTCAGTAACCCGGATGGCACGCCTTCGGAGGCGTTCATGCACTACATCGGTGGGCTGCAGCGCTATATTCCGGCCGCCATGGTGCTGGTGGCGCCCTATGTGAACAGCTACCGCCGCCTATCGCGCAACACCGCAGCGCCCATCAACATTGAATGGGGTTATGACAACCGCACTGTCGGTATTCGCTCGCCGATTTCGTCACCTGCGGCACGGCGCGTGGAAAACCGGGTGATTGGCGCCGACGCCAATCCCTATGTGGCGCTGGCCATGACGCTGGCCTGTGGCTACCTGGGTCTGAAGAACAAGATCAAGCCCAAGGCCGAGATGAAGGGCGACGCCTATTTGTCGCCGTATTCTTTGCCGCGCTCCTTGGGCGAGGCGCTGGACTGGTTGCGTCGCGAGTCTGAATTGCATGAGGTGCTGGGCAAAGAGTTCATCACCGTGTATTCAGAGATCAAGGAACTCGAGTTTGAAGAATTCATGAAAGTGATTTCACCGTGGGAGCGCGAGCATTTGCTCCTGCATGTATAGCGCACTGCGCTCTATCTAAAAGGGCTAGTGGCCTATTTTGTTTAAATTTTTTCAGGACGTGATTCATGAACGCTTTCACCGCAGCCGACAAGCTCAGCACCAAAGAGATCCAGGCCATGGACAGTGCCCACTTCATTCACCCGTTTACCGACCATGGTGATCTGGCCACGCGTGGCGCGCGGGTGATTGCCAAGGCCGAGGGCATTTACGTCTGGGACTCCGAAGGTGAGAAGATGCTCGACGCCATGAGCGGCCTGTGGTGCGTGAATGTTGGGTATGGCCGCAAGGCTCTTGCCGACGCGGCTTACCAGCAGATGATGACGCTGCCGTTTTACAACAGCTTTTTCCAGACTACCAATGTGCCTGCCGTCAAGCTGGCAGCCCGATTGGCGGCGCTGGCGCCCAAGGTGGATGGTCGCAGTTTTGAGCACGTGTTTTATTCATCCAGCGGCTCCGAGAGCAACGACTCCAATGTGCGCATGGTGCGCCGTTACTGGGATTTGTTGGGGCAACCCCAGCGCAAGGTGATCATCAGCCGCAACAACGCCTACCACGGCAGCACCATGGCGGGGGCCTCGCT
>JAIFMR010000013.1:0-7701 GCA_020048255.1 Rhodoferax sp.
TTTCCTTCAAGATGCGGACCATGGTGGCAGGGCTAACCTGGGCCAAGCTTGCTAATTGTGTCGCACGCAGACCTGGATGACGCCGCAGAAGAATTGGCAGTGAATCGCGAGCAGATTCGATTCTCGGGCGCATATGTTGATTCAAGTTATGACTTGAGATATTTTAAGCATTTTTCGTAATTCTTACAGACGAAATAAGTCAAAGTTGAAAACTGGTCAATGCGTTATGACGCAAGATAAAGCGGATATATTCTGACTTAAATCGGCTAGTTTGGGCGCCTGCAGGACCCTGCATCGACCGTTCTGGTTCATCATTCATCGTGAGAAACCCGTGTCTTTTTCAAGGTGCGTAGACCGCATTCCAAAAGTGCCTCCAGCCCATACAGAATATGCGTAAACAGCTACAAAACGAGTAGCAAAGACTATCTTAAAAATCCATTCTGCTCACCCGGACCCGCCAGAAGCCGTGCCGGGTAGCCGTTCTGTTCAGGAGTTGCTAACGTTTCTTTGGGGACTTGTTGCCGGCCTACTGGTCATGACCATGGCCCTGAGAAACCGTCCCTTGCCAGCGATGGCATGACACCTCTAAATGTACCGATAAAACAATACAATACAATATCTTTTGTACTAATATAACGGTATGACAAAAACCACCAAAGCCATCCGACAGCTGCCTCCGGCCACCTTGGGTGCACTCCAGAAGCTGGGGGCCGACCTGGCGGTGGCACGCTTACGCCGCAAGGAATCGCTGCGTACCTGGGCCAAGCGCTTGGGCGTCACACTCTCCACTCTCCAACGTCTTGAAGCCGGCGACCCGACCGTGAGCATCGGTATCGTCGCAAGTGCCTTGTGGCTCATCAACCGGGACGGCGAGCTGGGAAACTTGGCGGCACCAGAACAGGACCAGGGCGCGCTGGAGCTGAACGTGAGAGAAGCGGTGGAGCTTGGCCAAGCCCGCGCGCAGGCCTCTGCGGACGCCCGCATGCGCACAGCAACCCCCAACATCAGCCACTGAAATGCGCTTGGATGACTTGTATCTTTGGTATCTGGGCGACCCGAAGCCGCGCTACGTGGGTGCGTTGAAACTGGTTGCGGCTGGCAAAGGCGTGTCGCTTCACTACGGCGAAGACTGGTTGACCAATGGATTCGCACTCAGCGAGGACCTGCCCCTTGTGGACACCGAGTTTTCCCCGCCCGGCCGACTGAGCGCCAACGCACCCCGCGCAGTCGGTGCCGTGGATGACGCGCGCCCGGACCGCTGGGGAGAAAAAGTCATTCGGTTCGTCGACAAGCCCAAACGCCTGTCGTTGATGGAGCTGCTTTACTACGCGGGTGATGACCGCTTCGGGGCGCTGGGGGTCTCGACCTCGGCCACCACCTACCTCCCCCGCAAAGGCGGACCCCTGCCACGGTTGGCGCAAGCCCAAGAACTCAGCGAGGTGGTGGCCAAGATCGAGGCCGGCGACACCTTGACTGCTCTCGAAGCCAAAATCATTGATGGGGGGGGCAGTCCTTTGGGCGGCGCCAAGCCCAAGGCGCTGATCGACATCGAGGGCGAGCAGTGGGTCATCAAGTTCTTCAACCACGAGTACGTTGACGCTCCGCTCATCGAGCACGCGACCATGACGTTGGCGGCGCAGGCCGGTATCTGCGTCGCTCAGACACGGGTCATTCACCTGGTGGCGGCGAACGCCGTGGCCATTCGGCGATTCGACCGCGTGGATGGCCAGCGGATTCACAGCATCTCGGCGGGCACCGCTATCCGTGCGGCCACTGCGGCGGGTACCGAGCCAGAAATGGGCTACCCGCAGCTTGCCCGAATCCTGCGCAGAATTGGCGTCACTCAGGGCGATGCGCATCTGGCCGATGCCCAAGAGCTGTTCCGCCGAATGGTGTTCAACATCCTGGTTGACAACACTGACGACCATGAGAAGAACCACGCACTCTTGGTCGTCAACCCCACCGCCAATGGACGGCTGAGGCTGGCGCCGGCGTATGACGTACTGCCCACCAACTCCGGCCAGGGCTATCAAGAGTTCATTTGCGGGGCAAACGGACAAGAGTCCACGCTGGCCAACGCGATGTCGCAATGCGATGCGTTTGGGCTTGCCCCGGACCAGGCCGCTGCGCAAGTCGTCCAAGTCATTGGGGTGGTCAACACCTGGCGCGCGCACTTTGAAGCCATCGGGGTATCGGAACGCGACCTGGACAGCTTGGCAGAACGCCTGGACGGCGACGAATTGCTGAGCCAGCGACAGGCGTTTGACGCCGGCCAGTACCAGGGAGCACCTCCCAAACGGAGGCCGACAAGCCCATTTCGTAGGACTTGACACGCGGCAACCCTGCAAGCTGCGGCTATCATGAGGGCCATCACTCGATACTCCTCGAGAACATGACGAAGGGGCAGAATGGGCGCGCGGCACGTACTTGCAGCTTTTCTTCCAGCTATGGCGCTGGCTTGGCCTTTTTCACTCCAGGCAGCGGAACAGGTCTACAAACTCGGGCACATGTTCGCCAAGGAAAGTCTGCCAGATCGGGCGGCAAAGAAGTTTGCCGAAACATTGTCGACGCGCAGCAAGGGCCAACTCAAGATCCAGGTCTACCCGGAAGGTTTGCTGGGTGATGAACGCGAGAATCTTGCGCAACTGCTCAAGGGATCATTGCATTTTGCCGTGACGGGCGATGTGGTCGTCAGCAACATCGGCGACAAATATCGCGTTGTGAACATGCCCTTCATGTATCGCAGTGTGCAGCATGCGCTGCAAACTTATGAGAGCGATCTGGGCATGGCGATTCGCAGCAATATCCGCGGTGAAGGCGTCGATGTGCTGTCCTGGTATTACGTCGGTACGCGCATGCTCACGGCGAACAGGCCGATTCGCAGCATGGCTGACATCAAGGGGCTGCAATTACGCCTGCCGCAGGACAGTGCCTGGATTGCGACTTGGCAAGCGCTGGGCGCCAATCCGCGTCAGGTTCAATTCACCGAACTGGCGACTGCGTTGAAAGTCGGTCGTGTTGACGCGCAGGAAAATCCACCTGGTTTCATTCGAGCCAATCGTCTTTTCGAAAACCAGAAATACCTGATGACGACCAACCACATGCCGCAGCGACAAATGATCCTGGCCGCCGGTGAGTTCTGGCGCAAGCTGAGCGCGAGTGAGTGGACGATGATCAGTGCGGCAGCGCGAGACGCGTCGGAATGGGCGACTCATCAGGCCGAGTTGGAGCAGAAGATTGACCAAGCATGGCTGACGCACGAGGGTGGCATGACCCTGGTGGAGTTCGATTTTCGGGGCGTTGCCGAAGCCATTGCCGGAGTGCCGGCGGCGCTGGCCGGCAAGGAAGGTGAAGCGATCTTCCAACAGATACGGGCGATGCGCTGATGTCTTTTCCGGGTGTTTCGCGTTTTGCTGCTCTCAAGGCCACGCCTATCAAGGTGTTGCTGCTGTACAGCCTGATCATTCTCGTGCTGGTTATCGGCGGCGTGATGAAGTTTGTTGATGAAAGACGCCAGGAGGTGGTGGCCAAACTGAACCAAGAGGCTGCAGCAATTGCCCGCAGCCAGGCTCTGCTGCTGGGCGACCATCTTGCCCAAGCCGAGGGCATCTTGACGCAACTGGAACTCCAGCTCAACGTGAAGCGCCTGTTGCAGGATCATGCCGATCTCAGCACGCGTGACCTGCTGCGAAATTATCGCAACCTGTTCCCCTACGCCATCGACCTCTTGTTGCTGGATCGGGCAGGTCGGGTGATGGCGACATCCAACTCCATGCTGTCCAACCTGGATATTGCGGAATATTGTGCACCCCTGGGAAAGCAGCAGAAATTCATCGGCTCGGGCGGCGTGTTTTTCTACAAGCCCGAGCCTATTTCACAATGCCCTGCCACGGTGGCCATCGTCTATGCCCGACCCCTGAAGTCGAATGGCGAGACGCTGTGGTTGCTACTGTCCCCCGACAGTTTCGAGCGCGTGCTGAACCAGAACCTGTCTAACCTGGGGGCATGGGCGAACTTTCATGTGGTCGATGCGGAGCAAAACAGCTTGCAGACTTTTCATGGTGACAAGAATCAAGGGCTACCGGCAGGGCATTTTGTGATGCACGACAGCTGGATCGACCCCCAAAGCGGAATTCGCTATGCCTCTGTAGAGATGCCGGTGAAAGGCACCGACCTGAAGGTGCATATCGACTATTCGATCGATGAAGTACTCGACCGGTATTGGTGGCAGGACGCCAAGTTCGCCATTCTGCTCGCCCTGATTTTTCTCCTGGCTTGGGGCGTGTTTTCCTGGTTTGTCATTCGCATGGTGTCGCGCTACCAGGACAGCCTGGAGGACAGCGAGCAGCACTTTCGCACCATCGCCAACGGTGGTACGGCACTGATCTGGACCTCAGATACCGACAAACTGTGCAAATATTTCAACGAACCATGGCTTCGCTTCACCGGGCGTACGCTGGAACAGGAGTACGGCAACGGCTGGGCAGAGGGTGTGCACCCGGACGATTTGAAGCGTTGTCTCGACATTTATGTCAGCCACTTTGACCGGCGTGAACCGTTTTCCATGGAATACCGATTGCGACATGCGGATGGCAGCTATCGCTGGTTGCGCGATGATGGTACTCCGCGTTATGACAGACATGGCGTGTTTTTAGGCTTTATAGGTTTCTGTTATGACATCACCGAGCACAAGCATGCCAGAGAAGAACTTGAGCAGTATCGTGATCGTCTTGAAGAACTGGTCGAACAGCGAACCCGTGAGCTGGCGATTGCCACGGAAGTAGCGCAAACCGCCAGCATCGCCAAGGGTTCCTTCCTGGCCAACATGAGCCACGAGATCAGGACCCCATTGAATGCCATTACCGGCATGGTGCACTTGCTGCGCAAATCCAGTTTGACTCCGGAGCAGCTCGACCGGCTCAACAAGCTGGAAACGGCCAGCCACCACCTGCTCGACATCATCAACGCCGTTCTTGACCTATCCAAGATAGAGGCCGGCAAGTTTTCTCTGGAAGAAGTTCCCTTGCGTGTCGAAGCCATCATCGGTAATGTCATTTCCATGTTGCATGAGCGGGCTCGCAGTAAAGATCTGAAATTGGTCAGCGAAGTCCACTCGATACCCCGCAATCTTCTGGGCGATGAAACACGCCTGCAACAGGCCCTGCTGAACTTCGCCACCAACGCAATCAAGTTCACAACTTCTGGCGGGGTGACGCTGCGTACTGCGCTGGTTGAAGAGGACGAGGAAACTGCCT
The DNA here is from genome assembly GCA_020048255.1 of Rhodoferax sp. Lineage (GTDB taxonomy): Bacteria > Pseudomonadota > Gammaproteobacteria > Burkholderiales > Burkholderiaceae_C > Rhodoferax. The sequence goes on from JAIFMR010000013.1 coordinate 5,256, forward strand.
TGTTGCGTTTCGAAGTGATCGACACGGGTATGGGCATCGCGCCAGAAGTGCTGCCCAGGTTGTTCAGCACGTTCGAGCAGGCGGACAACTCGATGACGCGCAAGTTCGGGGGAACCGGTCTGGGGCTCGCCATCACGCGCAAGATTGCCATGCTGATGGGCGGAGACGCTGGTGCGCAGAGTACGCTGGGCGCGGGCAGCTGCTTTTGGTTTACCGCGCGCCTGCGCAAGGGCCCGTCTGACAGTTCTGCACAAAGCCAGGTCAACAAAGAGGCGGCCGAAGCCACCCTCAGGCGAGACTTTGCCGGCCGGCGCATTCTTCTTGTCGAAGATGAACCGATCAACCGCGAGATCACCATGGAATTGCTGGGGGGTGTCAACATGGTCGTGGATGATGCCGAGGATGGTCTTGAGGCCGTCGAGCTGGCAACGTCCAACCACTACGACCTGATCCTCATGGACGTCCAAATGCCGAAAATGGATGGGCTGGAGGCGAGCCGCAGGATTCGCCAACTGGCTGGATACACCCAGGTACCCATTCTCGCCACGACAGCCAATGCCTTTGCCGAAGACCGGTCACGTTGCCTCGCCGCGGGCATGAACGACTTCATTGCGAAGCCGATCAATCCGGACGACCTGTTCGCCATGTTGTTGAAGTGTCTGGCGAAGTAAGCGGCGCGCTCGCCAGCTTCTTTTTATTGCTGTTTTGCGTTGTCACCCTGACAACGCCAACTGCGCTTGGTGCTCGCATGCTGCCGGTTTCGGCCGCGTCTGAAACAGCGGCGCATTGCCAGACCAGCGTCGATCATTCGGACTCGCACCAGGCTGACTTGACCAAATCTGCTGACCCAGGCAAGCCTGCTTCCGGAGATTGTGCTGACTGCAGCAGTTGTCTGATCTGCGCCTGTCATTGCCAGCCCTTGCTGGCATCGTCGAACCTGCCGCAGGCCACCAGCCAGGCCGACAGCACACCTGAGCCGGCTCTGGCCGGCAGGGTCGGCATCACTGCCGCGCCCGAATTGAAACCTCCGCGCAAGTAATTCTTCCGTTTGCTCGTCTGACTGCCCTGCCTTGTGGCTGGGGTGGCGGTTTTTTACTTGTTCAAATTTGGAGAATGCAAAATGTCTATGACGCATTACATGGAGTTGTTGGCGCAAAACCAGCCCTGGAACCTGATCTTGTTTATGGCAATACCGGTGATACTGGCCGAAACAGTGGCCATCACCGAGTTGTTCATCCTGTTTTCACGCCAATTTGATGGCGCGCTGCGAAGCATCAACCGAAGCGCCAGCATTGCAGGCGGTCTGTATTTTTGCGGTGTGTTTGTCTATCTCATGCAGACTGCCGTGATTCCGCTGACCATCAGTGGGGGCTGGCGCGGTGCGGCCGATGTCATCGCCGTCGGCTTTTACCTCTCGGGCATCGTGCCGCTGCTGGGCATGGCCCTGCTCGACATGGGCCTGATCGGCAAGGCGCGCAGCCAAGAGGGCAAGCTCAAATTGCACGCCAGCTTTGTGGCCCTGTTTCTGGTGGTGGCACACATCGCCATGATCTTCGGGATGCTGGATCCGGCGCTGTTGATGAGCGATGCACCTGCCGCCATGCCGGGAATGGAGGCCATGCCCGGCATGAAGCACTGAGCGCTTGAAAATCTGCGTTCCCCTGACAGGCGTTTAGACGAGGCGCCGACAGCATCTCAAGCCAAAAGTGCTTATAGCCCTTTTACAGCAAGCGCAAGCAGCTATTTTTTAAATAGCAACTAAAGCCATTTCACTCAGGCTGTGACAGGCGGCGCCTGTCGGCTTGGGGGTGGGTGCGCTGGGCTTCGGGCTGGTCGCACAAGGGACAGTGGCTTGTGTTGGCCGGGTCATTCAGGCCAACATGGCGTCAACAACATGGCTGTGGCGCACAATGAGCGCATGAAATTTACGCGTGTTCACGTCATCTGGTTGGTGATCTTGCTGGTTGGGATGGCAGGCTCGTTTTTTTACTTTCGCCGGGGTGCGCCGGTCGAAGTGGTCGAGGTCACCCAAGGGCCCATGCTGCAGTCCGTGGTGACCACGGGCCGCATTGCCAGCGTGGCCCGAACCGACATCGCCAGCCAGAGCACCGCCCGCATCGAAGCGATTCTGGTGCGTGAGGGCGACGTGGTTGCGGCTCAGCACGCAGGCGGAAGCAGCCGTCACTGAGGCGCGTGCACGCATCCGTCAATTGGCAACGGTGCAAGAGCCCGTGGGCGCGCAAGTGTTGGCGCAAGCCCGTGCCGTCGATGCGCAGGCCGCGCGTGAACTGGCGCGTGCCAGGGACTTGTTTCAGCAAGGTTTCATCTCGCAATCGCGCCTGGATGATGCCCAGCGCGCCGCGCTGGCCAGTGCATCTGCCGTGGTGGCGGCCAGCGCGCAGGCACAGGGCAATGGCGTGTCTGGCGTCGAGTCGGCACTGGCGCA
>JAIFMR010000013.1:7741-9094 GCA_020048255.1 Rhodoferax sp.
GTGGCCGACCCCGGCGACACCGCGCAGCCCGGGCAGGCGATTCTGACCCTGGTGAGTGGCGACGAGACACGTATCCAGGCCAGCGTGGATGAAAAAAATCTCAACTACATCCAGCTCGGGCAGGCCGCGCGGGCAACCGCAGATGCCTTTGTCGACCGCCCCTTTGGCGCCACGCTGACCACCATTGCACCGGCTGTGGACGCCCAGCGCGGCACCGTCGACCTGAAATTGCGGGTGGACAAAACCGTTGATTTTTTGCGCCCGGACATGACGGTCAGTGTTGAAATCATCACCGCGCAAGAACCCAACGCAGTGAAACTGCCCAGCGATGCCCTGCGCCGCGACGCTACCGGCGTGACTTATGTGCTGGTCAACCGGGACGGCGTGGCGGCTCGGGTTGACGTCACCACCGGATTGCGGGGAACCGGCACGACCCAAATCGTCACGGGCCTGGCGCCAGGCGACCGGGTGATTGTGCCCACCACGGCGGTGCAAGCGGGTGAGCGCGTGCGGGAAAAAACCCAGCGTGCAGCAGCCCAGGACCAGGCCACACCGCCCGCCACGGCGGTGTCCAAGTAGTTGACGGCGTTCGCCCGCTATGCCCTTTCGCCTGCCCTTTGCCTGGATGGTGTGCCTGCGCTACCTGCGCGAGGGGCGCATGCAAACCGTGCTGATCCTCGCCGGTGTCACCGGTGGCGTGGCGGTGATCATTTTCTTGACGACCTTGATCAGCCAGTTGCAGGCTTCCATCATCGACAAGACCCTGGGCAGTCAGGCGCACATCGTGATCCGCGCGCCCCAAGCGGTCAACCACACCACGCTGCCGCCTGAGAGCACCGCGGCCATCATCCAGCCGCGCGCGCAGCGCTTGCGCGGGGTGGACCAGTGGGCGTCGGTGGTGCAACTGGCGCAACAAACGCCCGGTGTGCTGGCGGTCTCGCCCATGGTGGCAGGCCCCGGGTTTGCCGTGCGCTCGGACGCGAGCCAGTCGATTGCTTTGATGGGTGTGGACGCCGCAGCCTATCAACGCATTGTTCGCATGCCCAAGTACCTGCAGAAGGGGCAGTTTGACGTGAGCGGCACCCACACGGTCATCGGTAGCGAACTGGCCAAGGACCTGGGCCTGACCGTGGGCGACAAACTGCGCCTGGTGACCATGGATGGGCGCAACGAACTGTTCACCGTCACAGGCATCTTTGACATTGGCAACCGCGACCTGAACCGCCGCTGGGTGTTCATCAGCATCAAGGTGGCGCAGTCGCTGCTGAACCTGTCCGGCGCCATGACGCAAATTGATGTGCGGGTGGCCAATCTGTTTGCCGCAGATGCCACAGCCCGCCAATTGCAAGCCCA
>JAIFMR010000180.1 GCA_020048255.1 Rhodoferax sp.
GCAGTCCTTTGGCGAAGGCCTGGACTTGCCCGGTGCCTTGTGTGAGACGGTGTTCATTGCCAAGCTGGGCCAGATGGCACCCAAGCTCAGCAGCGTAGTTGGTACCAGCGCCATGCTGCTCACGCACGAGGCTCAGCCGATGGCCAAGTGGCTCAAGTCCGATACCAGCTCCGGCCTGGTATCCCTGAGTGCGCACGCATGCCTGATCGTGCCGGGCGAACTGCTCCGTAACAACCTGTGGAGCCAGGTGCGTGGTGCGGTGGTCACCTCGGCATCGCTGACCAGTTGCGGCAGCTTTGATTACTTTTTAAGCGAGACCGGTCTCGACGAGTTGCCGCAGGTGTCCACCCTGGCCGTGGCTAGCCCGTTTGACTACCGCACACAGGGCCAGTTGCTGGTGGTCGAGACCACGGCCGATCCGCGTCATGTGGAGGCCTATACCCTGGAGATGGTGGCTGCATTGCTGGCAGACTTGAAGCAGGTTGAACACGGTGCGCTGGTGCTGTTTACCTCGCGCGTGCAGATGCAGGCGGCGGTGGATGCGCTGGATGCCCCCTTGCTGGGCGTGGTGCTGGTGCAGGGCCAGATGTCACGCAGCCGGCTGCTGGGCAGCCACACCGCGCGGGTCGAATCTGGCAAGCCGTCGGTGATTTTTGGCATGCAGTCCTTTGGCGAAGGCCTGGACTTGCCCGGTGCCTTGTGTGAGACGGTGTTCATTGCCAAGCTGCCATTCAGTCCGCCGTCCGACCCGGTGGAAGAGGCCCGAGCCGAGTGGCTCAAACGCGAGGGGCGCGACCCGTTTTCTGAATTGGTGGTGCCGGCCACCGGTATCAAGCTGCTGCAATGGACCGGGCGCGCCATTCGGACCGAGGAAGACCAGGCGCGGGTGATTTGTTACGACAAACGCCTGCTCAGCATGGCCTTTGGCCGTCGCATGCTGCAAGGCTTGCCGCCCTATGCCGTGCTGCGCCGGGTGCGCGGCCAGACCTTGCCAGTGGCGGGGTAGGGGCGATGATGGCATATGTATGCTTGGCGATGGGCTTGTATCGGTCGAGTAAAGTGGCTTGCAATGCGGCGTGGGTCCCCCACCTAAGCGCTTCATACCGGCCAATATTTGGAGTGATATGTTGTTGAAATTGTTGGGTTTTGTGATGCGCGTGGGCCTGTTGCTGGCGGCGCTGGTGTTTTTTGCCAGCCTGTTGGCTGCTGGTCTGGTGGTGCTGGTCTATTGGCTTTTGCGCGCGCTGTGGGCCAAATTGACGGGCCAGCCGGTAAGCCCATGGACCTTTCAGGTCAATCGCCAGGATGTTTGGAGCCGATTCAATCAGCGCGGATTTGGGTCAACAGGCAAAGCTGCAACGACGCCTGATCACGTAGTCGATGTTGAAGTCAGCGATGTCACCGCGGTCACTGACGTGGAACCTAAACGAATCACCCCAAGGTGACGTGATCACCACGGCGACGGAATCAAACCTCGTCTTCGCCAGTCAGTTGTTCGGGAATGTCGCGTTGGCCATGTAACACCCGCCAGACATCAATGTGGTCTGGCCGATCAATGTAAAACACAAGATGCGGATAACGCCTGAGCCGCCAAAACCGCAGACCTGGCAGGTCCAATACGTGGGCATAGCGTGGTGATCCGGTGGCCGGGTTGCGAGAGATATGAATGTAGGCGTCTTCCAATGCGTCGATGAAACCCAGAGCCGCTTGCTGGGCCGACTCAGCCAGATAGTAGTCAATGACTTCGTCGATATCGCGGTTGGCCAATTCACGTGGTATGACCGGTTTAGCTTTCAAGTGCTTGAGCCAGTGAGATTTTTCTGGTGCACACGTTCACGTAGACTGTCAAAGTAGGCCGAGTCCGCCACGGCCCCAGGCGCTGTGGCAGCACCTGCCATCAGCAGGTTACGCAGACGCAAGCGCTCTTTGTCCCTGCGGATCAACTCGCGCAGGTATTCGCTGCTGGTGCCATAGGCCCCCTGGCTTACCTGATCATCCACGAAGGATTTCAGGGCGCTCGGCAAAGAGATGTTCATCGTGCTCATCGGTAAAGTTTAGGTTGGTTGGCAAAATTTGGCAAGACTCTGCTTTTTCTCTGCTTTTTCACCTACGAATTCCGGACACAAAAGACAACGTCAATTGCTATTTATAAAATAGCTTCCATCGCTTATTTCATAAGGTCTAGAGGCCCATTTTGCTTGAAGAATTCAGCGCCACGACGGCAATGCCGGATTTGCCCGGTGGCAGCAAATACTTGAGTGCCAGCCGGTAACTGTCCAGATCAAACGCCAGCACCTCGGCGCGGGTTTGCAATACCTCAACCAGTTCCTCGTCGCTGCGCACCGTGGCCAGATGGCACCACTGGTCAAAGACATGCATGTCAGCCTGCCCGGTGCGCGCGTTGTGTTCGCGCAGCCCCACCGGCCCGGCAAACGGCCACTGCCGCAGCTTGTCAGCGCTCAGGGCGATCTGCAGCCGCAGGTGATGACGCTCAGGCGCTTCGTCGCCGCAGCACACGCCTTTGCAGCGGCCGATCTGGTGCGCAAAGCAGCGACCTTTGCCCGACTCCAGGCCCAGCGCTTGCAGACACAAGCCGTGTTCATCTGCCAATTCGCGCAGGTGGCTGATGGCCTGGTTCTTGGATCGGTAGGGGCCGTAGAGGTTGCCAAACTGCTGTGGCGACAATTCGGTCCCACGCACCAGAGTCAGCAGCGGGCGGGCGCTGGGGTTGATGTCGAGTCGCCAGGCGCACAGACTGCTCTCGCGGCGCAACTGGCGGTTGTGCAGGGGTTGGTGTTGTTTGACCAACCGAGCCTCCAACAGCAGCGCACCGAGTTCACCTGCTGTCTCGACCCACTCAATGCGGCGAATTTCTTGGGCAATGCGCATCTCGCGTGGCTCACGGCTGGTGGCCTGAAAGTGCGACATCACCCGGCTGCGCAGCTTGACACTCTTGCCCACATACAGCGGCAAAGTGCCCTCGCCATAAAAAATATAGACCCCTGGCCCCTCAGGAATATCGGCCACGTTGGTGTCGAGCTGCGGCGGCAGGGCGGCGCTGCCTTGCAGCAAGGTTTGGGCGTGCTGACGAACCTTGTCGGTGCCAAATTCTGCAAACACCAGCTGCAGCCAGGTCTGCATCACCTGCACATCCCCCATGGCCCTGTGTCGTGATGCGGTGGAAATGCCGTGGCGCAGCATGATGGCGTCCAGTCCATGTCCTTTGACGCCTGGGTACAACAAGCGCGACAGCCGCACCGTGCACAGTGTTTTGCTGCGCAGCGTCACGTTCATGCGGGCAAACTCGTTCTGCAAAAAACCGTGGTCAAAACGCACGTTGTGCGCGACCAGCACGGCACCGTCCAGCAGTTGCAGCAGATGCTGGCCCACCTCGTCAAAAGTGGGCGCGTCAGCCACCAGGGCGTTGCTGATGCCGGTGAGTTGCTCGATGAAACCGGAGATGTAAACCCCTGGATTTACCAGCGTGCTCCAGCGCGCCACCTCTACACCGTCCTCCACCCGGACCGCCGCGATCTCGGTGACGCGGTCACGCAGGGCATTACCGCCGGTGGTTTCCAGGTCAAGCAGCACGTAACTGGGCAGCATGATGTGTCAAAAAGAAGAGCTACTCACGCTTGCTGAGTAAGGGCTAGCGAAGGAAATGATCAACAAAACATCAGCGCCAGCCAGGCTGGGTCGTCCAGCACGCTGGTCACAAAGAAATGCCCTGCGCGGTAAAACCACAGCACCACGGTAGCCCGGGCATCGCTGGCTTCAAGAAACATCAAAGACATGGCAGGCAAAGTGCCCGCTCTTTCGGTCGGAAAAAAAACGCTTGAGCGTTTCAGAGACGGTTCTGAAAGCCATCTCGTCCCAGGGAATTTCGTCTTCGGAAAACAGCCGGGCTTCCATGGTCTCATAGCCGGGGTCAAACTGGTCGCTCAGCAGTTGGGCCAGATAAAACAGGTGCACCTGACCCACCCGGGGGATGTTCACCAAGGCAAAAAACGCCCCCATTTCGAACTGCGCACCGGCTTCTTCCAGGGTTTCGCGGGCGGCGCCCTCCGACACCGTCTCGTTGAGCTCCATGAAACCCGCTGGCAAGGTCCAACGGCCAAAGCGCGGCTCGATATTGCGTTTGCACAGCAGCACCTTGTCACCCCACACCGGGATGGTGCCCACCACATTCAGCGGGTTTTCGTAATGCACCGTGGCGCAGGCCGGACACACGGCGCGCTCTTTGGTATCGCCATCGTCTGGCACCCGGTACGCCACGGCGTGACCGCAACGGGGGCAATGTTGAATAGGGGGGCGATGCATGGAATCAGTGTAAATTGAAACCGGACGGGCGCCGTTTCAGCTTACTTGGAGTGCAATGGGCGTCAGGCCGGTGATGGCCCCCACCAGCGTGTCGCCCACTTCCACCGCGCCCACACCCGCCGGTGTGCCGGTGTAAATCAGGTCACCGGGCTGCAGTTCCCAGGCCTTGGACAGTTCGGTAATAGTTTCAGCCAGATTCCAGATCAGCTTGTCGATCTGACTGGTTTGGCGCACCGCGCCATTGACCTGCAGGCTGATGCTGGCGTGCTGAATGTCGGGCACCGCGGCCGCGTGCGTGATGGGGCCGATCGGCGCCGAGTAGTCAAAGCCTTTGCCAATGCACCAGGGGCGACCCTGCTTTTTCATGTCGTTTTGCAGGTCACGGCGGGTCATGTCCAGCCCCACGGCATAACCATACACATGACTCAAGGCCTGATCCACCGCGATGTTTTTGCCACCGGTACCGATCGCCACCACCAGCTCAATCTCATGGTGCAGGCTGTGGGTGAGGCTGGGGTAGGGCAGGGATGCAGTCTGGCCTGCGCTGACGACCACCACGGCGTCGGCAGGCTTCATGAAGAAAAACGGTGGCTCGCGCCCGGTATGGCCCATTTCCTGGGCGTGTTCTACATAGTTGCGTCCGACGCAGTAGATCCGGTGCACGGCAAACTGTGCTTCCGCGCCCACCACCGGCACGGCCACTGGGGGCGCCGGTGCAAAAACATAATCCATGGCGCTCAAGCCTTCACGCTGTCGGACTTGGCCACCAGGTCAAAGTGCTGCACCACGGGGGCACTGGCAAAAAACGGTCCCACAATGGCGCGCCACTCGGTAAATGCCGGTGATTCCCGGAAACCAACTGTGTGGTCTTCCAGTGTGGTCCAGAAAATTTGCAGAACGTATCGCTCGGAGTTTTCGATGCAACGGTTGACTTTGAAGCCCTCAAAACCCTTCGCGTGCGTGATGACCGTCTTCAAACCGCGCTGGATGGCTTCTTCAAAAGCGGCATTTTGGCCAGGGTGGATGGCAAAGTCGGCGAGTTCGAGAATCATGGGTGGGCTCCGGGTGGGGTGGGTCAGTTGCGCGAGGTGTCTAGGGCGTGTCGGGTCATTTTAGTGGGCTGGTTTGTGTCGATGTTGGCCGCTCGGCCGAGGATGCAATTCAAAATGTGTCGGTGGGGCGCCCGGCGCGGCGACTGAGTCAGGCGCATGCGGTTTTGGAGCGCAATCACGCGCGGGGCTATAAAAGTGGTGCGCGAAGGCCTTGAGTCGCACGCCTTGCGCTCCAAAGCCCGGTCGCCTGACCCAATCACCGCACCTCGAAGTGGGTTGAGCGCAATGGGTTCATGAGAAAAACTTTGGGTGCTGCGGGGCAACGGAGCTGTGGTTGTGGTCAGTTTGGCCCTTCCTTGTTACCAACATTGATAGCTTTCAGCGTAATGCGGACAAGGGCTAGAGCCTGTTTGAATGCAAATTGATGAGGGACAACGCCGTACCCACACCAAAGCCCATCAGTCAGGCTACAGCTTGAATCCTCGGCAATTTCTGCCAAATCCAAGCAAAGTAAGGCAGGGTGGCTGGGTCAGGCGACCGGGCTTTGGAG
>JAIFMR010000206.1 GCA_020048255.1 Rhodoferax sp.
TTTTGCCCACAACTGGGAAATTGCTCAAGAATTCATCCAACCTCAGAATGCTCATAGCCGAAAAAAACGGCAATTTTGTCCATCAGAGGCGCTTGGAGCGGATGGGATAGGGTGGCATTCAAATTCATGAATTGTGCTGCCTTGGAAGCGGGCAATAGTGGTCGGCAGGAAGCGCTGCACCACCGGAGTCAGACCATCACAGGGGCCACTGTGGCATTGAGCCCAACAATACTTCTATCCTCGATCGGCTGGCCTATCGCGGTGCGAACGCCATGAGGGCTCTCACCTAGGTCAGGTGGAATAAACCCGCCACAACGCCATGCCTGCGCCACAGCGTTGGCCGTAGCGAGAGCCACGCCCGGCGGCGATGCAGGTCGGGCAATTGAAGTGATGAGCGTGATAGGCTGCCGCCAGTTCTTTCCAGTCCGATGGGTCCTCAGGTGGGTTGGGCGCCTGGCTGGCCGCCTCGTTTGCCGCCGTCAACCAGTCGATCAACATCGCCTTGCTGCTTCGGATGAGGGCGCGCAGGTCGTCAGTCAAATGGCTGGACGGTGCAACTGCCAGTCCCCCGGCGGGTGCCAGGGAGAGGTTCAGGCCAGCATCGGCGAGCTGGGCCACTACGGTTTCAACAGCCTGTGCGGTCATCAAAATATCTCCACGTCATCAAGCTGGCTTGCGCCCGCTGTGTTGTCAACGTCCTGAATCTCGCAACTTGGTGCAACTCTCGCAACTATTGACGTGGCCTTTTCTGTTGCAGCACGCTCTACCGTGCGTACCACCGTCCAACGCTTCAAGCCGTTGGTCTTGTTGGCGAGCACCAGGCGCAGGCCGGTGCAAAGCTGGCCGGCGTGGCGCTCAAGCCAGCGGCCCAAGATACGCACGTTGAGTTTGCCGTTTTGACCCGCGATTTCATCTAGTGCATCAAACAATACGAATTGAGCACCAAACAGCTCGGTTGCTTTGGTGATGGCCTGTGCCGGTGAGGTTGGCGTGGTGCCAAAGGTGGCTAGCCATGCATTGAGCAGTGCCGCCAGTTTGGACGTTTCCGGATTCTCCGAGGCCGCCCGGTCAATGGAATCCGCCGGGTCCACAAACAGGGGCAAGTCCATCAAGTTCCGGCCGGATTCCAACATGCGCTCCCGCAGCCAGCACAAAGGCTGGCGCACAAGGTCATCCCACAACTCAAACGACGCAATTCGCCCCTTGGCAACCTTGGGCCTCCCAGCGGCAATGTAGGCCCGCACAATGGTCAGCGCGGCCACCACCAAGGCTTGGCGGTTGCTGCAGACCTCGGTGAACGGGTCAAATTCAAACTCCCGTTTGAAAGGCGTTTCAATCTGAGCATCGAGCCGCACCAACAAAATCCGGCGGTGGGTATCACCGGTCAAAACGAGGTTATTGCCTGTCACCAGAAACAGGGAACGGTTGGGCAATTCCACGTTTTCAGAGACACCCAACACGCGGTCAGCAAACAAGGATGATGTTAAAAACGAGTCGATCACCGAATTGCCAAGCGGTTCGCGCACGTTGTCCCACAGCAGCACCTTGGAGCCACCACGCAGGGCGGCAAACAGGCGCTTGCGGCATTCTTCCTCTTCGTTGGTGGGTGGCAGTACGGCGACATCACTGCCGGTGGCCAGCGCGCCGATGCACTTCGCCAACAAGGTTTTGCCAGTACCTGCCGCTGGCGCATCAAAGCCGGTGGCAGGGCAAGTCGGCAATGCCGGGCGCAAACACGCGGCCAACATGGTGGCCAGGGTGACGCCAACTGCAACTTCATCGGCAAAGGGGAACAAGCGGATCGGGTGCCACAGCTTAGCCAGTGCGTCCAGGGCTTGTTCGACGGTGGGTGTTGACGGAACAGTCAGCGGATAGGCTTCAGTGGTAACGTACATCAGCCCGGTTGCCAGATCATGCCCTGGCCTATCAAACACGCTGCCGTCGGGCCGCAAGGTGGGTGCCGTGGTGACGGCTGTCAACTTGAGAAAGTTACGGCTGCCGTGTTTTGCAATGATGGCATTGGCAATGTAGGTGGGCGCGTCTTCTGGGATTTCTCGTGTGGATGTGACGTTGCCATCGTCATCACGCTCGGTTTTGACGCTGTAGAACTCAGCCACCCGGCCTGCATGGTCCACCAGCCAGTCGCGGCTGACCGGCGTGGACTTGCCGTCGGCGACAAACACAATGGCATTGGTGCCAAAGTCAAACAGCTCGCTGCGGTCGCGCAAAACTTGTAGCATGGCATCGGTGGCGTCCACCCGCATGCCCCGGCCCAACTGAACCCGTGCAGACTGGCGGCGCAACTCGTAGCGCATGCCGCCGTGCCGGTGCGAGAACAGGTCCGGGCGAGTGCCATTGAGCAGGCGGGCCACGGCCACCCGCTTGTCTGCATCCGGGTCCAGCGGATCAGCAAAGCGTGTGTTGTGCCAACGGTGTGGGTTATCCAGAAGCTGCTCCACTTTCACCACCTGGCCATCGGCGCACTTCAACTCAAAGTCGCCCATGAGCACCTGATGCACCGCAGCGCGCTCCAGAACGTTGGTAGCTTGTGCCAGTTTGATGCCACCAGTCTGCGCCAATGCAGGTGCTTTGTCTGCTATCCAATGCCGCCGGGCGGTCTCGCACTTTTCAGATACCGCCGCGCGTGCTGCTTTCAGTCCGGTTTGGGCTTGCTTTTTGATGGAGGGCGTGGCGCTGTTGATCAGCAGGCGCAGATTGAATTGGGCCGTTGCGTCCCCGTAAATCACGCCGTCAACCCCGGCGCGGGTAACCCCGTCCACCAGGACCGATGGCCCGGCAAAGTCCAGCCGCTCGGGCTGCCATACTGAGACGTCCACCAGGCAACGTGGCAGGCGTTGGCCAGCGGTACCAATGTCGCACCAGCCCGCGCCTGGCGTGGCCCACAGCAGAGCCTCTAACGCTTTGCCCGCTTCTTGGATCAGTGTGGCATCCACCACAGGGATATACAGTCGGTGCCGGGTCAAACGCGTCAAGATGCCACCATCCGGGTCAACACATCCTGCCGAGGCACTGGGCCGCCAGAGCATAGGTGCATCGGCCAACGTCGGGGCGGCTGCAATCAATCGGTCACGAAACTGGAGTGGTGACAGTTCGCCGTCCGGCAAACCGTCATGGTCTAGCATCATCACACCAGGGGCGGGTCTGAACTTGAAGTTTTCCCGGGTACGGGCGATGGCACCCGCTTGCTGCGCCTGGGCATCGTCTTGCGTGCAGATCGCCATGGTGTCGTCTTTTGTGATGCCCCAGGTGACTGCTTGCGCGCTGGTCAAGGTGTTTAGGTGGTCTTTGAGACCGTTCAGATCAGACACGACCACACGCTGCGCCTGGCCACGGCTGAGCATGGCGGATGTCTCTTTTCTCATGGCGCCATTGGCGTCCAGGCCAATGATCTTGGTCAACCGGACCGGGTTGCTGCTGGTGATGACCGTGAAAGCCAGCGGCAGTTTGGGTGCCTCTGGGGGCTTGATTTGCTCCACATCAGCCTCGTTTGGCGCTTCGCAGTTGTGAGAGTTGCCTGGAGTTGCGAGATTTTCGGCGTCAATTGCGTGGCCGTTTGATGAAGCCACCACGGGCGTGTTTTTCATTTGCATCTCCAGTCGACTAACCGCCAAGACGGCGGATAGCCCATACTGGTGAGTCGCAAGTGTGAAAGCGCAATTAAGAATGTAAAAAAGCAAGCGCCTCGCCTTTTTGCAGCTTCATCCCCATCGGAAAACGCCAATTTTTCCCACTTGCGCTCCAACGGTATTTAGCACCAGCCAAACAGGCTGGTGTCTTTTTTATACTGAATTGAATCGTGTTAATTCAAACAAACAAGCTCACAAAATTTTTCGCAGCGCTGGCCGCGACACATGTGGCCGGGATGACTGCCATCACCTGCTGCAAGGGCCGTATTTGTGCCGGCCAACTATTGAACTCGGAATGCCGTGAAAGTCTCCCTCGGCTGTATCCCAAAATCAACTTAGCGCCCTGGCTCAAGCTTGTGACTCTTGACGGTCACAGTCCCAAGTTGATGGATCGAACCGACCAACTTGAAAAGGTGGAAGTATGAGCAGCAACAGCACCATCAGCATCAAGCCGATCTATCTTGATTTGCAAGGAACAACGTCTTTTCTATCGCTATCAGAATCTACCGTTCAGAAATTGATTCGTGAAAACGTGTTCCCCAAGCCGCGTTTGCTGTCGGGGCGTCGTGTTGGCTGGTTGGTGAGGGAGCTTGAGGACTGGGCAGAATCCCGGCCGGTCTCTGACGCCCTTCCCCCGCCCAACACCGGTGCGAAGAAGTCTAAAGGGACTCGTACTTTGCAGCTAGGCGAGTGAGCCACTCACGCCGTTCTTTGTCGTACCCATGGATGTTGTAAATGCCCTTGATCCCCGGCTGCATGTGGCCCAGAATCGCCTCCGCCACGGGATCAGGGCAGCCTAGCGAGGCCAGCACCGTGCGCGACGTACGCCTCAAGTCATGGGGCGTCCAGGCGTCCACAGGCATCTTCTCGTAGTTTCGCTCAACTTGCACCGTGTTGTAGCTCATGCGCCTGGCTACGGCTGAGCCGATTACCTGCTGCTTGGAGTGCCCGAGCTTGGTCGGCGCCTGGAATAGGTAACCAGCACTCACAGCCATCCTACGCTGCACAATCTCAAGCGCCCGGCCAACCAGCGGAACACGCAGATCCGTTGCATTTTCATGACGGGCGTTCTTGGTCTTGTGTTTGGGCACGGTCCACCACCAGCCATCGGCTTCTTGCGCGATCTCGCCATGCTCCATTGCAACGATTTCAACGCCACGCACGGCAGTCCACAGATACAGCGTCAAAGCGTCAGATAGCAGCGGCGTGAGCTTTGGCATCCAGCCCAGCAGCGCTCCGATCTCAGTCTCGCTAAGCACGCGCTTGACTGTCCCGATCCTCACGCCACCTCTTGACTTGCCCTTGGACCGAAGCCGCCCGCGCATTACCAGACGCCACCAGTTCGGCACCGTTTCAGGAAGCCGGCCGGCGTCAAGGGCATAGTCCCATGCCGCCCCAAGTTCGCCACGCAAGGTTTGAGCGTTAACAGGCGTGCCGGACATTGACTCAAGCAGGTCGAAGGCATCTGAGCGGGTGATGGATTGGGCTGGACGGTCGGCGATGGTATCCAGGTGTTTGTTCATCAACCGCCGCATCTCCTTGCGGCTGGACTCGCCCCGGTGCACGTCGACATGCCCGGCAAGGTACTCGTCGCAGAGCTTGCGAACCGTGTATGCGGCCTCTTTCTTCTTGGTGATGACAGCGGCCTTGGCCTGCTTCTTAGCCAGCGCCTGGTCGTCTCCGGCATCGCGCCGTGACCTCAAAGACTCCCAGGCCATCATGGCAGCCAGTGGCGACATGCCTGGCCAGCGCCCAACCTGAACTTGGCGCATCTTGCCGTCAACCGGGGATTTGTAGCGATAGGCCCACGCCCACCGCCCGGCGCTTGCGGCGGTCAGCCGAAGGCCAGGGCATTCATCAACCAGCAGGTGTTCACCGGGCTGCAGCAACTTCGCTGCACGAGCATCAAAAGTCATATTAAAAACCTACGCCAAAACCTACGCCAAAAACGCAAGTGTAGGCGAATGTTGATGCTTTTAGAAAATCGATAGGGGCAAATGTTACGCCGGAAAGTTACGCCGTTTTCCCTATGAAAACCCTAGATTTTGAAGCCTATCCCTCGGAGAAGCTCAGCGGTCTCAAACAGCGGCAGCCCCATGATGCCTGAATAGCTCCCGCTGATCTTGCTGATGAACCCGGCCGCCCTGCCCTGCACGCCGTAAGCGCCGGCTTTGCCAAACGGCTCGCCGGTGGCGACATAGGTCTTGATCTGGGCGGCGCTCATGGCGGCAAACGTGACCCGCGAGCGCGACACAT
>JAIFMR010000120.1 GCA_020048255.1 Rhodoferax sp.
GTCTTCATCGCGGCACTCAGCAGTTCGGCCTTGAGCCCGGGAAAGTGCACGTCCACGATTTGCTTCATGGTGGGAGCGTCGGGGAACTTGATGTAGTGGAAAAAGCAGCGGCGCAAAAACGCATCGGGCAGTTCCTTCTCATTGTTGGAGGTGATGAACACCAGCGGGCGGTGTTTAGCTCGAATCAGTTCGCGGGTCTCGTAGCAGTAAAACTCCATGCGGTCGATCTCGCGCAGCAAATCGTTGGGAAACTCGATGTCAGCCTTGTCGATCTCGTCAATCAGCAGTGCCACCGGTTGCTCGGCGGTAAACGCTTGCCACAGCACACCCTTGACGATGTAGTTGTGGATGTTCTTGACCCGCTCGCCGCCGTCCACGTCTGCCAGTTGCGAATCACGCAGGCGGCTCACCGCGTCGTACTCGTACAGGCCTTGCTGTGCCTTGGTGGTGCTTTTGATGTGCCACTGCAGCAGTGGTAAGTTCAGCGCTGTAGCCACTTCTTCGGCTAGCATGGTTTTGCCGGTGCCGGGTTCACCCTTGACCAGGAGCGGGCGCTGCAGCGTGATCGACGCGTTGACCGAGAGCATCAGGTCGTCGGTGGCGACGTAGTTTTGTGTGCCTTTGAATTGCATGGTGTGAAAGTTTGAAGTGGGTGGCCAAGCTTACAGCCTGGCGCGATTTTGTCGTGGCAGTGGTGGCTTATCGGGTTTACGCCAACTGCCGAGCATGGGCGAGCTACCTATAATTATTTGATATTTGTCAACCGATCTTCCTGCTTCACCTTGATTTTCTTCGCAAAATGAAAAAATTTATACCGTCTTTGCTGCTCTTGTTGACCACGTCTGGCATCACCTTATCTGCTTTGGCGCAAGACATAAAAGGTGATCCCGTGGCCGGATCCCATAAAAACGCACTGTGTGTGGGTTGCCACGGTATCAAGGGTTTTCATACCGCTTTTCCTTCGACCTATAGAGTGCCCAAGTTATCGGGCCAAAGTGCGGCATACATCACTGCCGCACTGCAGGGTTACCAAAGTGGTGAGCGCAAGCACCCGTCGATGCGAACCTTGTCCGCGTCTTTGACGGCACAAGACATGGCTGACCTGGCGGCGTATTACGAATCCACCGGAACTGGGGTCACGTTGCCGGCCCGGGTTGAATCGACCAATGCCAATGCCAATGCCAATGCCGCTGAGTTGGTGACCAAGGGCGGATGTGTCGGTTGCCACGGCGAAAATTTCAGTAAACCGTTGGCGCCAACGTATCCCAAAATTGCCGGGCAGCACGCAGATTACGTTTTTGTGGCACTCAAAGCCTACAAAACCAGCGACAAAGCCATGATGGGGCGCGGTAACCCCATCATGGGCGGCATCGCCAAGCAGTTTTCTAATGCAGAGTTGAAAGTACTTGCTGACTACGTTGGCAGCATGCAGGGCGAACTGCAGACCCTGCAGCCCGTTCGCTTCAAGTAATTCCATTTCTAAATCATCCGTGTCGTTGTTGCTTCGCCTGGTCGTACGCCTGTACTGCCTGCGGCTTCGCGCCTAGACACAAATGATTTGGAAATGGAATAAGGTTTGGGTTCAGTCCTGCGTTGCCCGGCGCTGCACGCAGGCAATGTAGGCGTTGCCATCGGGTTGTTTGCCATCACGCTGGCTGTCCCACAGCATCTGACCCAGGCACTCCATGACGTCATGATGCGCATCGTGCAGTGAATCACGACGGTGCGTCAGCAGTTCCACCGCTTGCCGTATGCCGCGCGGTTGGTCAATGCTGCATTGTTCGGTGATCGACAGGTGCATCGACAGATGCAAAAAAGCGCTGGTTTGACCCTCTTTGACCTGACCCATGGCAGCCAAGGCGACCTCGATGCTGGCCAACTCAGGATGGAACTCGGGGTGCTCATCGATCCACAGGGAAGCTATTGTTTCAATAGCTTCCATCGCTTGGCCGGTCTGGGCTTTGGCGTAAACAGTACAAAAAAATCGGCGCACATCGGCTTGGGATGGGTTAAACATGATGGTCTAATTGTCGCGCTATGGCGTTCACAGAAACTTTTCCACTGATCACCGACCCATATTTTTATATGGTCACCGTTCCGGCGGTGTTGCTGCTGGGCGTGAGCAAGAGCGGCTTTGGCGCTGGTTTTGGCTCGCTGGCGGTGCCCATGATGGCGCTGGCGGTCAGCGTGCCGCAAGCCGCCGCGATTTTGATGCCGGTGCTGCTGGTAATGGACATTTTGGGTATGGCGGCTTTTCGCAAAGACTTTGATTTGAAATTGCTGCGGTTTTTGATTCCCTGGGGCTTGGTGGGTATTGGCGTGGGCACACTGTTGTTCAAGCTGCTCAATGCCCAAGTGGTGGCAGGCTTGGTGGGCGGGTTCACGTTGGTGTTTTTAGCTCAGCGGGTGTTGTTCCCACCCAAGGTAGACAGCCCGGCACCGCCGCGCTGGATGGGTGCTGTGCTGACCGCCACGTCGGGTTTCACCAGCTTCATTGCGCATGCGGGTGGGCCACCCATCAACGCCTACGTCATTCCCATGCGTTTGTCACCCGTGCGATTTACCGCCACCATGGCGTTCTTCTTCTTCGTGATCAACCTGTCCAAGTGGATTCCGTATGCCTGGCTGGGCTTGCTGGACTGGCGCAATATGGCGACGTCTTTGGTCTTGTTGCCGATTGCGCCGCTGGGTGTGTGGGTGGGCGTCCGGTTGGCCCGGCGCATCAGCCAAGTGCTGTTTTACCGATTTTTATATGCCGGTATGTTGCTCACGGGCTTGAAGCTCTTGTGGGATGCGTGGCATTAGGGCTCGCCAAGAAATAACCTATACATTTGGTGCGCCAGCTTTGGGCGCGCTTTGCGCCTAGCATCGCATCCCAAATCCGACGGCCAAATGCACCAGTTACTCCTTGACGAGCCCTTAGTCGTCTAGGGGCCGGTCAGGCTCTGCCGGCGCTGGGACTGAAAATTGCTCGCTGGCCCAGGCGCCCAGATCCATTTGTTTGCAGCGTTCACAGCAAAAGGGTCTGAAAACATTGCTGGCCGCGTACAGGCTGGCGCCCTTGCAGCTGGGGCAGCTCACCCATTTCTCTGGCAGCGAGGGAACTGCACTCGCGTCGGTCATGAACAAAGTGCCAGCTCGAAAGCAACGTCTTCGGTCACGGCGCGCGGGCGGTGGCCCTCACCCCATTGCATCAGCCGTACCGACACCATCAGCCGGTTGCCGCTGATCTCCGGGATGAGTTCTTGCGCCGCATCCAGTGCCACCCGCATCAATAGAAAAGTGCGGCCCTGCGGCAGACTCAATTGAAATTGCCCCGCGTTGGCGATGACTTTTTGCGGTGCACCGGAGTCGCGCAGCATTTTGAGCAGCAGTTGTACGGCATTGGCCAGTGCGGTCAGCGTGCCGATCCACTGGTGCAGATCGGCTTGCCGGCTGACGCCGGTTTTGTGTTGCCAAGCGTAGTACGAGGGCAGGTCAAATTCACAGGTGCCTCCCGGGATGCCGATGCGACTGCGAATACTCATTAACCAATCGTTGTCAGCCAGGGGTTGCCCAGCCTTGCCGGGTTGGCTGTTGAGGGCTGCAAAACACTGATCCACCTCGGCAATGACCTTGTCGAGCACTTCCTCTGCAATCGCAGGGTTACCCCGGTAGCTGTCGAGGACGTGTTTTTGTTTGTCGAGGTCTTTGAGCAGATCGGCTTTGAGATCGGCTCGCGCAGCAACGTCCATGATCTCAAACAGGGTGGTCAGCGCAAAATGATGGTCTAGGGCATCCACGCGGGCAACCAATTGATGCAGGCGTATGAAAAGATGCTCCAGCCGCAAATAAGTACGGATGCGTTCGTGCAGGGGATATTCGTAAAGAATCACGCTAATTTTCAGGGGGGACTTGATGGTGCGCCGATGATAGCCCGAAGCCAAGCGCCAAGGCACACACATGGGTTCTCAAAGATGCCAAACTGATCGAGTCATTGAAAATGACTGCGTCGGCGGCTTGGAGTCGGCGCTGTCGGCTGGCTTGGGCGGCCATGATGGCCACAATGGCGGCCCGGTCCAAAGCACTGCGCGCCATGACACGGGTAATTTGCGTCTCGGGTTCACAATCAACTATCAAAATCTTTGACACTTTCTGTCGCCAGTGCGCAGATTCGACCAACAGCGGCACATCAAACACCAGACAGCGATGGCCTGCAGCATCGGCCAGGGCCGCTTGTTGCCAGGTCTCCTGACTCACCAAGGGGTGAACGATGGCCTCCAGACGGCGCCGGGCGCTGGCGTCGGTGTAGGCCAGGGCGCGCATACGATCGCGATCCAGCGCGTTGTCTGGTGTGATGAATTGATCGCCAAAAGTCTGGCGGATATCCGGAATAGCCAAGCCGCCAGGCGCAGTGACTGACCGTGCGATGGCGTCGGCATCGATCACCGCGGCACCCAGTTCAGCCAGAAACGCTGCCACTGTGCTTTTGCCGCTGCCAATGCCACCGGTCAGACCCAACCGGAATGCGCTTGCCATGACTTATCTCTTTGCGGGCCCTTAAAGGCCGACCGCTCTCAAAATGGCCTGGGGTCCAGCCACCATGGCCGTCAGCCCAGCCCCGGCCAGAAAGGGGCCAAACGGGATGTAGCCACCTTCGCGCAGTCCGCTTGAGAATTTCATGGCAATGCCGATGATCGCGCCGATGACAGAGGCCATCAGGATGATGGGAACCAGGGCCTGCCAGCCAAACCAAGCACCCAAGGCTGCAAACAGCTTGAAGTCGCCAAAGCCCATGCCCTCTTTGCCCGTGGCCAGTTTGAACCCCCAGTACACCAGCCACAGCGACATATAGCCACCGACCGCACCCCACAGCGAATCGGTCAGGTGGAGCTGTGTCCAGCCCAGTGCGGCAACGATCAATCCTGCCCACAGCAGTGGCAGCGTGATGTTGTCGGGCAGCAGCGTGGTGTCCCAGTCAATCATGCCCAGGGTCAGCAAGGCAGCCGCAAAGCCACTCCAGGCCAGTGCGGTCGGGGTGGCACCCCAATGCCAGGCACAGAAGAAAAACAGGGCGCCCGTTGCCAGCTCAATCATGGGGTAGCGCGGGCTGACGGGGGCATGGCAATGCCGGCATTGGCCGCGCAGAACCAAGTAGCTGAAAATGGGGATGTTCTCAAACCATGACAGCTGGTGGGCGCATTTTTGGCAGCGGGACCGAGGTACCAGCAGGTTGAAGGGCGGTGCGGTGCTGACGTCTTGCCCAGCCAACTCGGCGCACTCGGCTTTCCACTGCGCTTCCATGATCACGGGGAGCCGATAGATCACGACGTTTAGGAAGCTGCCAATCAGCAGCCCCAGCACACCAAACAGGCTGGCGTCCAGCACGGGTGACAGACCCATCAGACCACTTGACCCAGCTTGAAGATGGGCAGGTACATGGCCACCACGATGCCACCAATGACGGTACCCAGAATCACGATGATGATAGGCTCCATCAGGCTTGAAATACCGGCCACCATGTCATCGACTTCCGATTCATAAAAGTCGGCGGCCTTGCCCAGCATGTGGTCGATGGAGCCTGATTCTTCACCAATGGCGCACATCTGCAGCACCATGGACGGAAACAGGTTGGCATTGGTCATGGCTGCGGTGAGCGCCGTACCAGTGGAGACTTCTTGTTGAATTTTGAGGGTGGCTGATTCATAAACCGAATTGCCGGCTGCACCGCCGACCGAGTCCAGAGCTTCCACCAGCGGCACACCCGCTGCGAACATGGTGGAGAGCGTTCGGGTCCAACGTGCAATACAGGACTTGTCGACCAAAACACCGAAGATCGGCATTTTGAGCAGCAGGCGGTCCATGAACTTTTGCACTTTTTCGTTGCGTTGCCAGGCTTGCATGAAAA
>JAIFMR010000074.1 GCA_020048255.1 Rhodoferax sp.
TCATGCCCGGCGAGGTGTTGATCTCCAGCAAATAGGGCTGGCGTGTGTTGGCGTCAATCATCACGTCGGCGCGGGCCCAGCCCCGGCAACCCAGGGTCTTAAAGGCCTGCAGCACCAGTTGTTGAATGTGGGCTTCTTCCCCATCAGGTAAGCCACAGGGCACCAGGTATTGGGTGGTGTCGGTGAAATATTTATTCTGATAGTCGTAGTTGCCGTCCGGCGCCACGATGCGAATCACTGGCAAGGCCCGTGCTTGCGCGCCGCTGCCAAGCACCGGCACGGTGACCTCGTCGCCGCGGATGAACTGCTCACACAAGACCTCATCGTCCAGATCACTGGCCAGCGCGTAAGCACCTGCACATTGATCCGCCGCGGTCACTTTGGTGAGTCCAATAGTCGATCCTTCCCGCGCGGGCTTGACGATCATTGGGCTACCCAACTCGGCCCAAGCGCTCTGGGTGGCGGCCGCACTGGCTACTTTTTTCCAGGCCGGGGTGGGCAGCCCATCGGCTCGCCAGATGCGCTTGGTCATGATCTTGTCAATGGCGATGCTGGGATACCCATCAGCTCGAGCGCACCTTGCACCGTGCCGTCTTCGCCGAAGCGTCCGTGCAGGGCAATAAAACAGCGGGTAAAGCCCTCGCGTTTGAGCGCCGCCAGATCGCGCTCAGCAGGGTCAAACGCGTGTGCATTCACACCCAGTCCCTGCAACGCCTGCAGCACGCCGGTGCCCGACATCAACGACACCTCGCGCTCGGCCGAGGCACCGCCCAAGAGTACAGCCACCTTTTCAGAAATAATGTCAAATGGGGTCATAGCCCTTTCACCTCCTGCATAGTGTGCTCTTGGGTTGAGAGCAAACTGACCACCTTGGCGCTGACCGCACCTATCGACCCCGCGCCCATGCACAGCACCACGTCACCGGCGCGGACGTTGTCCACAATGGCTTGAGGCAGGGTGGCGATGTCGTCGACAAACACCGGCTCAATGCGCCCAGCTACCCGCAGTGCCCGCGCCAGGCTGCGCCCGTCTGCCGCCACGATCGGGGCTTCACCCGCGGCGTAGACCTCGGCCAACAGTACCGCATCGGCCTGGGCAATGACTTTCACAAAGTCATCAAAACAGTCCCGCGTGCGGGTGAAGCGGTGGGGTTGAAATGCCAGCAACAGGCGGCGCCCGGGAAACGCGCCGCGGGCGGCAGACAAGGTGGCAGCCATCTCGACTGGGTGATGACCGTAGTCATCAATCAGGGTGAAGCTGCCACCACCCTGTGCCGCGGGCACGCTCTGCTCGCCATAGCGCTGAAAGCGCCGCCCAACCCCCTTGAAGTTGGCCAGCGCACGCTGAACTGCTTCATCTTCAATGTTGAGTTCCACCGCCACAGCAATGGCCGACAGTGCGTTGAGCACGTTGTGCCGCCCCGGCAGGTTCAGTACGACGGACAAGTCGGGCAAGACCACGCCGTTGCGCCGCTGCACCGTGAAGTGCATTTGCCCGTCAACCGCCTTCACATCTACGGCCCTGACCTCGGCGCCTTCCTCGAAGCCATAACTGGTAACGGGGCAGGTGACTTGGGGCACGATGGAGCGAACCGCCGCATCGTCCGTGCACAGAATAGCCGTGCCGTAAAAGGGCATTTTGTGCAAGAAGTCAACAAACGCCTGTTTGAGCCGGCCAAAGTCGTGGCCGTAGGTCTCCATGTGATCGGCATCGATGTTGGTCACCACGGCCATCACCGGCAGCAGGTTCAAAAACGAGGCATCTGACTCATCCGCCTCGACCACAATGTGATCGCCCTTGCCCAGCCGCGCATTGGCACCCGCGCTGTTCAGACGACCGCCAATCACAAAGGTCGGGTCCAGCCCCGCCTCGGCCAGCACGCTGGCCACCAGGCTGGTGGTCGTGGTCTTGCCGTGAGTGCCAGCAATCGCAATGCCGGTTTTCAGGCGCATCAGTTCGGCCAGCATCAAGGCGCGCGGCACCACCGGAATGCGCTTGTCGCGCGCGGCCAGCACTTCAGGGTTATCGGCCTGCACCGCAGTGGAGGTCACCACGGCGTCGGCACCGTCCACATGGCGGGTGGCATGGCCAATGTAGGTCTGAATGCCCAGGCCACCCAAGCGCTGCAATGTGGCGCTGTCAGACTGGTCGGAACCCGAAATGACGTAGCCCAGATTGAACAAGATCTCGGCAATGCCGGACATGCCCACGCCGCCAATGCCAACGAAGTGAATGTGTTTGATGGCGTGTTTCATCGGGTCAACTCCTCACAAGCCACCACCATGTGGTCTGTGGCATCCAGTTTCTGCATCTTTTTGGCTTGTAGCCCGCGTTGCATCAGTTCAGTGCGCTCCATTTTTTGAAGCATTCCAGCCAGCGATGCTGCTGTGAGCTCTGCTTGTGGTACCAGCCAGGCGGCACCCTGATCCACCAGGAACTTGGCGTTGCTGGTTTGGTGGTCATCCACTGCAAAGGGAAAGGGCACGAACAGGGCCGCCGCGCCCACTGCAGCAATCTCGGTCACGGTGCTGGCACCCGCGCGGCAAATCACCAGATCGGCATCGGCAAATGCCTTGGCGGTGTTGTCAATGAAGGGTGTTAACAGCGCGGACACCCCGGCCGCGGCATAGTTGGCGCGCAAGGCGTCAATCTGTTTGGCACCACTTTGATGGATCACCTCGGGGCGCTGCTCAGGCGCGATCAAGGCCAGAGCCTGCGGCACGATGTCATTGAGCGCTTTGGCACCCAGACTACCCCCCACCACCAGAATCTGAAGCGGCCCACGCCGCTGTGCAAAGCGCTCCGCTGGCGGTGCCACGGTCAAAAACGCGGCGCGCAAGGGGTTGCCGACCCAGGTGGCGTTCTTCATGACATTCGGAAAGGCGGTAAACACCCGGTCCGCCACTTGAGCCAAGACCTTGTTGGCCAGCCCGGCCACCGAGTTTTGCTCGTGCAGCACCAGCGGCTTGCCCAGCAACACACTCATCATGCCCGCCGGGAAGGTGATGTAGCCGCCCAAGCCCACCACCACGTCTGGCTTGACTCGGCGCAGCACCGTGATGCTTTGCCAGAAGGCGGTCAGCAGGCGCAATGGCAACAGTGCCAGAGTGATCCAACCCTTGCCACGCAAACCACCAAAGTCGATCGCCTCAAAGGCAAAGCCCTGCTGTGGCACCAACTGGCTTTCCATGCTGGGTTGCGTAGCACTACCCCGCCCGCCCAGCCAAAACACGCGCCAGCCACGTTCCCGCAAAGCCTGAGCCACAGCCAGCCCCGGAAAGATGTGCCCACCCGTACCGCCAGCCATGATCAAGGCACACTTGCTCATACGCGCCCCCCATGCATCAACGTACGGTTCTCTTTGTCGATGCGCAGCACCACAGCCATGGCGGCCAGGTTGATCAAAATGGCAGAACCACCATAACTCATCAGTGGCAAGGTCAGGCCTTTGGTGGGCAGCGCGCCCAGGTTCACACCCATGTTGATGAAGGCCTGAAAACCCATCCATACGGCCACACCTTGGGCCACCAGCCCAGCAAACACCCGCTCCAGGGCAATCGCTTGGCGGCCGATGTACATCATGCGACGCACCAGCCACAAGAACATGCCAATCACCAACACCACGCCGATCAGCCCAAACTCCTCGCCAATCACGGCCAGCAAAAAGTCGGTGTGCGCCTCGGGCAACCAGTTGAGCTTTTCGACACTGCCGCCCAGGCCGACGCCGAAAATCTCGCCCCGACCAATGGCAATCAACGAGTGGGTGAGCTGGTAGCCTTTGGCCAGCGCATTCTTTTCACTCCAGGGGTCCAAGTAGGCAAAGATGCGCTCACGGCGCCATTCGCTGGCAGCAATCATCAAACTGAAGGCCACCACCAGCACCGTGGCAATCAGAAAGAACATGCGGGCATTGACGCCACCCAAAAACAGGATGCCCATGGCAATCACGGCAATCACCATGAAGGCACCCATGTCGGGCTCGGCCAGCAGCAGCACGCCCATCACCGCCACGGCAGCGCCCATGGGCAGCACCGCGCGAAAGAAGCGCTCCTTGACATCCATCTTGCGCACCATGTAGTCGGCGGCATACAGCAACACCGTGAACTTCGCCAGTTCAGACGGCTGAAAGCTCATCGGGCCCAAACCAATCCAGCGACGCGCGCCGTAAACCACCTTGCCCACATGCGGAATCAAGACCAGCACCAAGAGCGCCAGCGAAAACAAAAACAGCGGCCGGGCCATTTTTTCCCAGGTGGCCAACGGAACCTGGTAGGCCAGCAAGGCGCCGACAAAAGCCAGCACCAGCCACATGGCATGGCGCACCAGGAAATAGGTGTGGGTGTATTTTGCAAAACGTGGGTTTTCGGGCAGGGCAATCGAGGCCGAATACACCATCACCAACCCCCACAGCAACAAGGTGACCGTGACCCATACCAGCGGCTGGTCAAACCCTTGCACGCGAGCGGGAAGACTGCCGGAGGACGCCAGCCGGGTGGTACCGGTACCCAGGCGCACCGGCAGCCCATCACCGGCAGGCGCGCCAAAGCCAGCCACCCACTGCCGCAGGCGTTGCATCAGGGGCAAGGCCACCGTACTCATGCGGATCCCTCCAGCATGACGCCAGCGGCGTCAGCCAAGTCCGACACGGCCTGGGCAAACACACGCGCACGGTGCTCGTAGTTGTCAAACATGTCAAAACTGGCGCAGGCGGGGGACATCAACACCGCATCACCGGCATGGGCCCGCTCAGTGGCCACAGCCACGGCCTCAAGCATGGAAGCTGCGTCCAACAACGTGACACCCGAATCTGTCAGTGCGGCGCGAATCTGCGGTGCATCGCGACCGATCAGCACCACGGCGCGTGCATAGCGGCGCACCGGGTCGGCCAAGGGGGAGAAGTCTTGCCCCTTGCCCTCACCGCCCAGAATCACCACCACCTTGCGGTCAGCTCCCAAGCCTTGCAGCGCGGCCACCGTGGCCCCCACATTGGTGCCTTTGCTGTCGTCAAAGTACTCAACCTCATCCACCATGCCAATCGGCTGCACCCGGTGCGGCTCACCGCCATACTCGCGCAAGCCGTACAACATGGGCGCCAGCGCACAGCCTGCGCGACTTGCCAGCGCCAGTGCCGACAGTGCATTGATGGCGTTGTGGCGGCCGCGGATGCGCAGAGCATCGGCGGGCATCAGGCGTTGAAAGTAGAGCTCTTCGGCGGCCTCGTTGCGTTTGCGCTTGGTCTCATCTGCGTCCAGGGCGCGCACCAGCCAGGCCATGCCGTTGACGACCTCGATGCCAAAGTCGCCCGGGCGCTGCGGCATATCGCCGCCAAACAGAATGTAGTCACGCTGCTGAGGCGCTTGCAACTTGACACGCACTGGCGCCGGAGCTGTAGCCCCCACGCCGGCCATTGCATATGCTGCGCTGCCCCCCATGGTGGCCTTCGCGCCTAAGGGCGGCCTGTCGGCGCTCAACATGCCCATCACCAGAGTGTCTTCCCGGTTCAGCACCATCAAACCGCGCTGGCCAAAAACTTGTGCTTTGGCTTGCACATAGGCCGCCATCGAACCGTGCCAGTCCAGGTGGTCTTGAGAGATATTGAGCACAGCCGCTGCCGTGGGCTCAAAGCGGTTGTCACCGTCAAGTTGAAAACTCGACAACTCCAGCACCCAGACTTCGGGCAAAGTCTCAGCATCCAGGTGTTGCGCCAGCGTGTCGAGCAGCGTCGGCCCGATGTTGCCCGCCACAGCCACCGATTTACCGGTGCGCTCAACCAGTTGGCCGGTCAACGAGGTTACCGTGGTTTTGCCGTTGGTGCCGGTGATGGCCAGCACCGCAGGGTGGTAGCCGCGCTCGCTGTGCAGTTGCGCCAGCGCTTGAGCATACAAGCCCAATTCGCCTGCAGCCCATATACCTGCTGCGTGAGCAGCTTCAAAAACAGGAGCAACTTCAAGAGGTGTCAAACCGGGACTTTTGAACACAGCGCGCACATCGGTGCCCTGCACCAGCTCAGAGCCCAGCGCCCCGCTGATAAAACGTGCCGCCGGCAGCTCGCTTTGCAAGCGGGCCAGTTGGGGCGGTGCCACGCGGGTATCGGCCACGGTCACCTGCGCGCCGCAACGCGCACACCAGCGCGCCATCGCCAGGCCGGATGCACCCAGGCCCAGAATGAGAACGTGTTGGTCTTGCAGATGGTTCATGGTGGTTTCAGGCTCAGCGCAGCTTCAGGGTGCTCAATCCCACCAGGCACAAGAGCATGGTGATGATCCAGAAACGCACCACCACCTGGGTTTCTTTCCACCATCTTCAAAATGCGCCGACCGGTGCCATATTTTTTCTTGGTGTATTTGAAATAGGTCACTTGCAGCATCACCGAAATGGCTTCGGCGACAAACACCCCGCCCATGATCGCCAGCACAATCTCCTGGCGCACGATGACGGCAATGGTGCCTAAAGCGCCACCCAGGGCCAGGGCGCCCACATCGCCCATAAAGACTTGCGCCGGATGGGTGTTGAACCACAAAAATGCCAAGCCGGCGCCGGCCATGGCTGCGCAAAAAATCATCAACTCGCCCGCGCCGGGAATGTGCGGCAAGAACAGGTAACGCGAAAACACCACATTGCCGGTGACATACGCAAAAATACCGAGACAAGCGCCCACCATCACCACCGGCATGATGGCCAGACCGTCCAGCCCATCGGTCAGATTCACCGCGTTGCTGGATCCCACGATCACCAGATAGGTCAGGACCACAAAGCCCAGCACGCCCAGTGGGTAGTTGATTTCCTTGAAAAACGGCACCATCAACCCGGCCTTGGGCGGCAGGCTCATGTCAAAACCCGACTGCACCCAAGTAAAGAACAACTCCAACACCCGATAGTTGGAGTTCTCGGAAATCGAAAACACCAGGTACAGCGCCGCCACCACACCGATCAGCGACTGCCACAGGTACTTCTCGCGCGATGGCATGCCCTCAGGGTCTTTGTTGACCACCTTGCGCCAGTCGTCCGACCATCCAATGGCACCAAAGCCCAGCGTGACCAGCAACACGATCCAGACAAAGCGGTTGCTCCAGTCAAACCACAGCAGGGTCGAGAGTGAAATGCTCAACAAAATCAACACGCCGCCCATGGTAGGCGTGCCGCTCTTGCTCAGGTGGGACTCCATGCCGTAGCCGCGAATGGGCTGGCCGATCTTCAGCGAGGTGAGACGGCGAATCACCCAGGGGCCGGCGGCCAGGCCCATCAAGAGCGCCGTCATGGCGGCCATCACCGCGCGAAAAGTCTGGTACTGAAATACGCGCAAAAACCCCAAATCAGGCGACAGGGTTTGCAGCCATTGGGCCAGCCAGATCAGCATGCAGTGCTCCTGTTGTCTTGTGTTGCCGACACGATGGCGTCCACCACGCGCTCCATCTTCATGAAGCGTGAGCCTTTGACCAGCACGCTGGCCACACCCGGTAGTGCTGCCAGCACGGCAGCTTGCAAGTCAGCCATCTCGACGTCAACCTGAACCGAACTGAAATTGATAGCAGCTTGCGCAAATGCGGCGCCGGTGACAAGCACTTTTTCTATGTTTTTTTGCAGCGCATGCGTGAGCGCCTCGGCATGAAATTGCGGCCCTTGGTCACCCACCTCACCCATGTCACCCAGCACCAGCAAACGCGGCCCGGGCAGCGCTGCCAGCACGTCAAT
>JAIFMR010000159.1 GCA_020048255.1 Rhodoferax sp.
TACATGCTGGTGGCGCACGTCGGTGCCTTGGGCATCTTGTTGTGTTTTGGGCTGTTACAGGCCAATACAGGCGACTACACCTTTGCCAACATGCGTCAACAGCACCTGACGCCTTTTTGGGGCTCGGTGGCTTTTGTGCTGGCGGTGTTTGGTTTTGGTGCCAAGGCGGGTCTATTGCCATTACACGCCTGGCTGCCCGAGGCCCATCCGGCCGCACCGTCGCCGTTCTCGGCGCTGATGAGCGGTGTGATGCTCAAAATTGCGCTCTACGGCATTTTGCGGGTGTCGTTTGATTTGTTGCAAACGCGTATTTGGTGGTGGGGGGTGTTGCTGATGGCCATTGGCTTGGCAACGGCCTTGTTTGGTGTGGTGTTCTCCACCGTGCAGGTGGAGATGAAGCGCCTGCTGGCGTACTCCAGCATCGAAAACATTGGCCTGATGTGTGCTGGCGTGGGCTTGTCCTTGCTGTTTTCCAGTTATGACATGCCGGCGCTGTCGGCTCTGGCGCTCACGGCGGCGCTGTACCACATGATCAGCCATGCATTTTTCAAGAGTCTGTTGTTTTGCAGTACTGGTGCGGTTCTGCACGCCACCGGCGAGCGCAGTCTGGGCAAACTTGGCGGGCTGATTCGTAACATGCCCTGGGTGGCCTGGACCACGCTGGTGGGTGTGCTGGCTTGCGCTGGCTTGCCGCCGTTTGGCGGCTTTGTGGCCGAGTGGTTGCTGCTGCAGAGCTTTTTGTTCACTACCGGGCTGCCGAGCCCGTCGCTGGACATGCTGGTGCCCGTGATGGCGGCGCTGATTGCGCTGATTGCCGCCTTGTCGGGTTTCACCATGGTCAAGTATTTTGGGGTGGTTTTTTTGGGACAGCCGCGTGAGGAAAAGCTCGCGCAAGCCCATGACGCCGGCCCCTGGGAGCGCATGGGCATGCTCTGGCTGGTGACAGGCTGTGTGTTGTTGGGCCTGTTTCCCAACCAGATGATTGCGCTGATCGACCCGGTCACACACCTGCTGGTGGGCGCCGGATTGAGCAAAACCGTGGCCGAAAACAGCTGGTTGCTGGTGCCGGTGAGCATGGAGCGAGCCAGCTACTCGCCCACCATTTTTCTGCTGGGTGTGCTGCTGAGTTTTGGAATGGCATTTTTTCTGGTGCGCAAGCTCTACCATGGCCGCCTGCGCCGGGTGCCGCCCTGGGACTGTGGCCACCCCTGGCAAACGCCGCGCATGCAAGACACCGCCGAAGGCTTTGGCCATCCCATTCGCCGGATTTTTTCGCCGTTTTTTCGCATCACCAAGCATTTGCCGGACGCCTTTGATACCGAGCCCAGTTACCACGTCAAGGTGGAAGATCCGCTGTGGCACGCGCTGTACCTGCCGCTGGCACGCGTGGTGGAGCGGGTGTCGAAAATCGTCGGTCTGCTGCAGCAGGGCCGCATTGCGGTTTATCTGATGTACAGCTTTGCCACGCTGATCGTGCTGCTTCTGGTGGTGAAACGATGAGCGCCCTGGGTGTTTTCTCGCAGCTGCTGGCGCTGGTGATGGCACTGCTGCTGGCACCGCTGCTCACAGGCTGGGTTAACCAGTGCCGCCACTGGTTACAAAACAAGTCCGCACCCGGTGTGCTGCAACCCTACCGCATGCTGCACAAGCTGTTTAACAAAGAGTCGCTGATGGCCGAGCATGCGTCCAGCTTGTACCGGATGGCACCGTACCTGATTTTTGGCTGCATGTTGCTGGCCAGCGCGATCATTCCGACGATTTCCACCGATTTACCACTGTCGCCCGCGGCGGACGCGATTGCGCTGGTGGGCCTGTTTGCGCTGGCACGGGTGTTCATTTCTCTGGCGGCCATGGATGTGGGCACCGCTTTTGGGTCGTTAGGTGCCCGGCGCGAAATGCTGGTGGGTTTTCTGGCTGAACCGGCCTTGCTGATGGTCTTGTTTTGTGCCTCCATGATCACCCGCTCAACCTCGCTGACCGCCATTGTGGAGACGCTGGCGCACCGCGAGCTGATGATTTACCCCAGCCTGCTGCTGGCTGGGGTGGCCTTCACCATGGTGTCGCTTGCTGAAAACGCTCGGGTGCCAGTTGACAACCCCGACACCCATCTGGAACTCACCATGATCCACGAGGCCATGATTCTGGAGTATTCAGCCCGCCATCTGGCGCTGCTGGAATGGGCCGCCAGCCTGAAGCTTTTTGCTTATTCGTGTATTGGTCTGGCGCTGTTTTTTCCCTGGGGTGTGGCCGAGGCCAATTCGCCCATGGCGCTGCTGCTGGCCTTGCCGGTGCTGATTCTCAAGCTGGCCGTTGGTGGCATGGCACTGGCGATCATTGAGACTGCGAGTGCCAAGATGCGGATCTTTCGCGTGCCAGAGTTTCTTGGCATTGCTTTTTTGCTGGCGGTGATCGGGCTGCTGGTCAACGTGCTGCTGGGTGCAGGATAAATCGCCATGATCAAGTTTGCTCCCCAGCTCATCAACCTGTTTGCCACACTGATTTTGCTGTTGGCCTTTGCCATGATCTCGCAGCGGCGCATCGTGTCGCTGATCAATCTTTTCATGTTGCAAGGTGCTGCGCTGGTGGCGGCATCCTTTTTGCTGGCCTATGCCACACACCAGCCCGATTTATATGTCTCGGGCTTGTTGACGCTGGTGCTCAAAGTCATTTTTATTCCCTGGATGCTGCACCGCATGATCGCCAAACTCAACGTGCGCTGGGACGTGGAAACCTTGCTCAACATTCCCACCACCTTGCTGGTGGGCATTGCGCTGGTGATTTTTGCCTTTAGTCTGGCGCTGCCGGTGTCGCGCCTGTCGGACTCGATTGCCGGTGGCTCGCTGGGCATTGCGCTGGCTTGTGTGTTTTTGTCGTTCATGATGATGATCACCCGCTCCAAAGCAGTGCCGCAGGTGATTGGTTTCCTGTCGATGGAAAACGGACTGATCTTTGCCGCCACCACCGTCACCAACGGCATGCCCATGATTGTCGAGTTTGGTATTGCGCTGGACGTGCTGGTGGGTGTGTTGATCTTGGGCGTCTTCATGTTTCAAATTCGTGAAAAGTTCGACAGCCTGGACATTCACCACCTTGAAGTGCTCAAGGAAGATTGAGCATGAGTGCACTTTTCTTTGTTCTGGGTATTCCATTGTTGGGCGGTTTGGTGTTGGCACTCAACGGGCACCGGCCTTTTGCGCGTGATGTGAATGTGGCGTTTAGCACCGGCACTTTTTTGGCCGCTTGCTTTATGACGGCACAGGTCATTGAGCACGGGCCGGAGTTTGTCTGGGACAAAAATTTTTACATTGACCCGTTGAATGTTTTTCTGGTCACGTTGACCGCTTTTGTCAGCCTGACTACCGCCATTTTTTCGCGCCCCTACATGCGGGTGGAGCAAGACCACGGCAAGATGACGCCTAAACGGATGCGCCTGTACCACAGCATGTACCAGCTGTTCAGCTTCACCATGCTGCTGGGCCTGACCACCAACAACCTGGGCATCATCTGGGTGGCCATGGAGGCGGCTACCCTCACCACAGTGCTGCTGGTCAGCGTCTATCGCACCTCGGCCAGCCTGGAAGCAGCCTGGAAATACTTTATTTTGTGTGGTGTGGGCATTGCCCAGGCGCTGTTTGGCACGGTGCTGCTGTACATGGCGGCCGACAAGGTGCTGGGTGAACATGGCGCCACCTTGCTGTGGACAGATTTGAGTGCCATCAAAGGTCAGCTGGACCCCACCATCATCACGCTGGCATTTGTGTTTTTGCTGGTGGGCTATGGCACCAAGATTGGGCTGGTGCCGCTGCACAGTTGGCTGCCCGACGCACATGCCGAAGGCCCAACCCCGGTGTCGGCGGTGCTGTCTGGCCTGCTGCTGAATGTGGCGATGTACGCGGTGCTGCGGGTCAAGGTGCTGACCGATGGTGCTTTGGGGACCAGCATGGCGGGGCAACTGATGATGGGGTTTGGCTTGTTGTCGGTACTGGTGGCTGCGTTTTTCCTGTCGCGGCAAAAAGACGTCAAGCGCATGTTTTCGTACTCCAGCATCGAGCACATGGGGCTGATCACCTTTGCCTTTGGCATGGGTGGGCCCATTGCCAACTTTGCCGGGCTGTTACACATGACGGTGCATTCGCTGGTCAAGTCGGCCATCTTTTTCACAGTGGGCCACGCCACTCAGAAAGCCGGCACGCAGCAGATGAGCGAGATTCGTGGCCTGATCAAGGTCAACCCTACAGTCGGCTGGGGCCTGATGCTGGGGGTGATGGCGATTTTGGGCATGCCTCCCTTTGGCGTGTTTGCCAGCGAGTTTCTGATTTTGACCACCGCCATGCGTGAGCAGCCCTGGGCCACGCCCTTTTTGTTTCTGGCACTGGGCGTGGCGTTTGCCTCCATGTTGATCCGCGTCTTGCCAATGGTGTTTGGCGACTCCACGCTCAAACCCTTGGCGCACCCGCCGGCATTGGTCCCGGTATTTGTGCATCTTCTGCTGGCGCTGGTGTTGGGCTTGTTTATTCCGCCGTATCTGAACGGTTGGTATGTGCAGGCCGCGGCCATGTTAGGGGGCTGACATCATGAAGATCACGGGTCTGGACCTTGAATTTGCCGCCCTGCCAGCGCCGGTGCCAATCTGGTATGCGCAAGTGTCAGTGCAACAGTGGCAACAAGCGGCCACCGCGGTGCAGGAGGAGGGCGGGCGCTTGCTGGCCATCTGGGCCTCAGGTGCTATTCAAAATGTAGCTGTTAGCGAAATAGACATAAGGGCTGGAGCCGTATTTTGTTCTTATGTCACGCTCGAAGGTGCATTTTGGCTGGCCTTGCCGCTGACATCCCATAACGGTGTTGCCAGTTATCCGGACCTGTCGGGCGTGTTCCCGGCCGCCAACAGAATGCAGCGTGCCGCCGCTGATTTGTCGAATGTTCATGCACAGGGTGCGTCCGATGCGCGGCCCTGGTTCAACCATGGGGCCTGGGCAAGCGACCACTTTCCGCTGCTGCAAGACCCTGAGCATTTACCCGTACCCACGCCGGGCCCGCTCGTCGATTACCCGTTTGTCCCTGTGCAGGGTGATGGGGTACACGAGATTGCCGTGGGACCTGTGCATGCAGGCATCATCGAGCCGGGGCATTTCAGATTTTCGGTAGTGGGTGAGCACATCCTGCGCCTGGAACAACGCCTGGGCTACACCCACAAGGGCGCGGAGCAGCGCATGACACAGCTGCCGCCCTTGCAGGCTCATCGGCTGGCCGGGCGGGTGTCGGGCGACTCAACCGTGGCCTATGCCTGGGCTTATTGCATGGCACTGGAATCTGTTTGTGGTGTCACCATCCCGCCGCGCGCGGCCTGGTTGCGCGCGCTGATGCTGGAGCGTGAACGCATCGCCAACCATCTGGGCGACCTGGGTGCCCTGGGCAATGACGTGGCGTTTGCCTTTGGGCTGGCGCAGTTTTCACGCCTGCGCGAGGACTGGCAGCGCGTGTCCAAAGCCGTGTTTGGCCACCGTTTCATGATGGACTGTATCGTTGCGGGTGGCATTAAAAGCGATATCAGTCGTGCGCATAAAGACCAGATGCTGGCGCAGTGCGACCAGATCGAACTAGAGGTACGCAAGCTGTTCAATGTTTACGAGGCTCACGCCGGTTTGCAGGATCGTTTCATGGTCACCGGGCGCATCACGCCGGAATTGGCCGCCCGATTGGGCATGACGGGCCTGGCCGGGCGCGCCAGCAGCCAGACCTGGGACCTGCGCTGTGACCATCCGTTTGCGCCCTATGCCGACTTGCAGGTCAACATGGCTACGCATCACAACGGTGATGTCGGGGCGCGAGCCGGCGTGCGCTTTGACGAGGTATTTGAGTCGCTGCGCCTGATACGCGGCATGTTGCTCGACTTGCCGGTGGGCGCCACTCAATGCGAGGTCACGCTGCCTGATCAGGCGACACGCGGCGCAGGCTGGGTGGAGGGCTGGCGCGGCGAAATCTGGGTGGCGCTTGACCTCGCAGGAGCAGATCAAGGCAACCGTATCCTGCGCTGCCACCTGCATGACCCGTCCTGGCAAAACTGGCCGGTGCTGGAGCACGCCATCATGAACGACATCGTGGCTGACTTTCCGCTGATCAACAAGTCGTTCAACCTGAGTTATTCAGGGCAAGACCTATAAGGATGCCAACATGATCTGGAAAGTGATCCAGCAAATCGGCCGGGTCGGCATTGCGACCGAGTCAGCACCTGATATTGGGGATGTTTTAGCCCTGGAGCCCTCACAAATTCAGCGTGAGCTGCTACAAATTTTGGGGCAAGCGCTGACCATCCGCCAGGTTGATGCGGGCTCGTGCAATGGCTGCGAGCTGGAAATTCATGCGTTGGGCAACCCCTACTACAACATCGAGGGCCTGGGTATCAAGTTTGTCGCCAGTCCGCGCCATGCTGATTTGCTGCTGGTCACCGGCCCGGTGTCGCGCAACATGGAAATGGCCCTCAAACGCACCTATGAGGCTACGCCCGAGCCCAAACTGGTGGTGGCGGTTGGGGACTGTGGTTGTGATGGCGGCTTGTTTGGTGAGAGCTACGCCAGCTGCGGCCGGGTTGCCAATGTGGTGCCGGTGGATGTCACCGTGCCGGGTTGCCCGCCCGAGCCGGTCGAGATACTGCGCGGCATCTTGACGGCGGTGCGGCGAAGAGTCAGCTGATTCTTGGTTGGGTGTGGGTTACTGCGTGGATGATGCCTGGGAGCGTGCAAGCGCACACCTGCCCACCTGGCTCGCGTCCCGATGATTCCCTTCAAAACTTCCACTGACTGATCGGGTGATATCGCTTGCCGGTCGGTCAATGCCCGAACACAACCGGTGCGCCGCGCCAGTTGTGGTGATGTTCGGTACCGCACAGACGTAACCGAAGCCAACGATGACCATCCCCGCTGACGTGAACCCCTTCAGCC
Source organism: Rhodoferax sp. (assembly GCA_020048255.1). GTDB lineage: Bacteria > Pseudomonadota > Gammaproteobacteria > Burkholderiales > Burkholderiaceae_C > Rhodoferax. Next base: position 6,939 of record JAIFMR010000159.1, read on the forward strand.
CAGAACCCAGGCGCCCAAGCGTCTGAAGGCATCTGCAAGATTTGTCCCTCCACCTCGAGAATTCCAAAATGAAGACAACACTGAAGTTCAAGAGCACAGACAACCCGTGGTGGGAGGCTCCAACGGCGGCGGAGCAGCTGGCGTTTGCGCAAGCGCTCGCGGAGGCGATGCTCGACAACACCAGCCAGTCGCCAGACTTTGGTCGCGAGAGCGCAGGTACAGCCAAGCTGCGCGGACCGACGTTGATAGAAGACCTGATCCTGCGCGAGGAGATAACCCACTTCGATCATGAGCGTCTGCCTGAACGCCCCTCGCACTCGCAGGGTTTGGCGGCCCAGGGCTACTTTGAGGTCAATCAGACCGCCACCGAATTCACCCGTACGCTGGGAGCTGTCGTATGAACACTGAGTTTGATGCGGTCATCATCGGAGGTGGCGCAGCCGGCTCGTCGGCGGCCATCATGCTGGCGCGTGCTGGCTGGTCTGTGGCGTTGATCGAGAAGCAAAATTTTCCGCGCCGAAAAGTGTGTGGTGAATGCATCGTCGCAAGCAACCTGCCTTTGCTGCAGGCCCTTGGGATCGGTGCGGTGTTTGAGCAAGCCGCTGGCCCGGAGTTGCGCAAAGTGGCCCTGATGCATGGCGCGGGAAAGGTGGTGGCTGATCTGCCAACCGCACCCTTTGAACACCATCCGTGGGGTCGAGCGTTGGGTCGGGAGACGCTCGAAACGCTGCTCATCAATCAGGCGCGCTTGGTGGGGGTGCATGTCTTGCAGCCCTGGTCAGCGGTGCGCACCATGGGGGCTGCTGGACACTGGCGCTGTGACGTTCGCGCGACCGACAGCGGGTCCTTGCGGACCCTGCGGGCCACCTTGCTGATTGATGCCCATGGCGCATGGGAGACCCTGCCCGCCGCGCGGACACGACACAGCCGGGTCCACCAAGCCTCGGATCTGTTGGCCTTCAAGGCCAATTTTCGGCAGGCACGACTGGCCAGTGGCTTGTTGTCCATGCTGGCTTTTGATGGAGGCTACGGTGGCATGATCACAGCCGATGGCGGCCTCACCACGTTGGCCTGCTGCATTCGTCGCGATCGTCTTGAAACCAGCCGACGCAAGTCCCCGGGCCTGAGCGCCGGCGAAGTGCTTGAGGCCATGTTGAAAGAACAATGTGATGGGGTGAAGACGGCGTTACAGGGCGCCACCCGCGAGGGTGCCTGGCTGGCAGCCGGCCCACTCGACACGGGCATCCACCTGAGTGCGGGCGATGACATGTTTCGTATTGGCAATGCTGCCGGCAAGGCTCACCCCCTTATGGGCGAAGGCATGAGTATGGCGCTGCAGTCGGCCTGGCTTCTGTGCGCGCAGTTGCTTCAAGACAAGCCGGTCCAGGGCATGGCGGATCCTGTCTGGCAACGCGAGCAGCTGCGCCAGTATGAAGCGCAATGGCGTTTGGCCTTTGCGCCACGGCTGCGATTTGCCGCTGTACTGGCGCATGTGGCAATGCGGCCCATGCTCTCCAAACCCATTCTGTCACTGTTGCAGCGCTGGCCCAGACTGCTGACTATGGGAGCGGACTGGGGTGACAAGACACGCTGCGTTGCCGATCCGGCGGCCATTGCGAACCTGAGCGGCTTCTGTGCCCCCGCCATGACACAACAAAGGGCTTGATATGAGCACCACTTTTGAGGCCTGATCGAGCCGAATGCTCAGGCCCGTCTATTGACGGTGTGTTGGCGCACGGACAGGCGGTCTCGCACTGATTACATTGGTAACGGGTACCCAATACCCTGCGTTTTCAAATCTCTTCTCTCTCGAAAACGTGGCCCGAAAGGGTTTATACCCAGCCACTGTGCTGGGTGTTTTTTTTAGAATGGCATGACGATGAGTGCCGTGTTATCCGCCGTGTGTTGCATTGTCCTGGCGCGAAATGTTCGCGGTTGGCAAGTCAATTGGACTGGTGGGACGACATTCACTGCTGAACGGCGCTACGCCAGCAGTGGATCAAGGTGCAGTTTTTGCTTGAGGTCGCGTAGTGCAGTGCGCAGCCCTTCTTCAATGACCGGATGGTAAAAGGGCATGTCCAGCATGCATGAAACCGTCATGCGCTGTTGCGCCGCCCACGCCAGCAGATGCCCGATATGCTCGGCAGCGGGTCCGAACATTTCCGCCCCCAGAAACAAACCGCTGCCTTGTTCGCCATAAACTTTCAGCAAACCTTGGTTACGCAGCATGACCCGACTGCGCCCCTGATCTTCAAAAGACACCAGCCCCTCGGCAAAGCAGTCCTTGTGCTGCTGTTCCAGCTGTTTCAGGCCAAGGCCAACCGATGCTACTTGCGGGTCAGTGAAAACCACTGCCAACGGCGTGCGGCGGAGTCCGGGTCGGATGTCGGGAAAACGCGCGGCATTCTCGCCCGCAATGCGACCCTGGTCGGTGGCTTCATGCAACAGGGGACTGTCGTTGCTGGCATCGCCAGCGATAAAAATGGTGCTGTTGCCGCACTGCAATGTGAACCGGTCAAACAGTGGCACGCCGCGATCGTTCAACGGCAAGCCGGTGTGTTCCAAACCGAGGTCAGCCACAACCGGTGACCGGCCGGTTGCCGCCAGCACATAGTCAAACGGCTCGGTTCGCCAGACGCCATCGCGATGCAAGTAGTTGACTTCGACTCCGTTGGCCATCTCCTTGGCCGACTTCACCTCAGCTGAGGCATCCAGATAAAACTCTTTGTTGAAGGTCTGGTTGGCATAGTCCCGAATGGCCGGGTCTTGAATGCCGGCAATACCGCCGCCCACGCCGAACACCCGGACCCGCACACCCAAGCGGCTCATGGCCTGGGCCAGTTCCAACCCTAGCACGCCAGGGCCAAACACCGCCAGACTCGTCGGCAATGTGGGCAGGTCAAACACGTTTTCATTGGTCAGCAAATGTGACCCCAGTCCTTTCAGGACCGGTGGGATGACAGGCGCGCTGCCAGTGGCGATGACGATGCGCTTGGCGTGAATCAGTTGGCCGTGACTTGTCTCCAAGGTATGGGGATTGCGGAATTTGACCTTGGCAGTCAATCGGTCGCCGGGTGCCATGGCGTCAATCGTTTTCAGCACCGAGTTGACAAAGCGGTCGCGCTCACGCTGAACGCGCGCCATCACGGCGGCCCCGTCCACGGTGACCGCCGGCACCTGGACGCCAAAGGCGGGTGCATGGCGTGCCTGGTGTGCGGCTTCGGCCGCGGCAATCAGCAATTTGCTGGGCATGCAGCCCACACGCGCACAGGTGGTGCCATAGACACCGCCTTCGATCAACAAAACCGAATCAGTATGGATGCGGGCGGCCCGGTAGGCGCCCATGCCGGCTGTACCGGCACCCACAATGGCGACTTCCACTTCAAGAGGTGTCATGGCGGTCTGCAGCTTTGGTGTGACCACTTACTTGGCCAGCCAGAGGGCCAACTCATCGGCACCGCCAACATGTTGACCATCGATATACACCTGGGGTGTGGTGCCTTTTCCGCTCACGGCTTGCAGTGAGCTGTAACTGACGCCGTGACTGCCCAACTCGATTTCTTCAAAGTGCAGGCCCTTCTCAGCGAGCATTTTGCGGGCACGCGCGCAGTGCTGGCAGCCCGGTTTGCTGAAGAAGGTGATTCGCGGTGGCGGGCTGGCCTGCGGGTTCACGTAATGCAGCATGGTGTCGGCGTCCGACACCTTGAAAGGGTCGCCCGGTTCCTCTGGCTCAATGAACATCTTTTCAATCACACCATCTTTCACCAACATGGAATAACGCCAGCTGCGTTTGCCCAGACCGATCGCCGATTTGTCCACCAACAGGCCCATGCCCTCTGAAAATTCACCGTTGCCGTCGGGGATGAAGGCAATGTTTTCGGTGTGTTGCGCAGCCTGCCATGTCTCCATCACAAACGGGTCATTCACCGACAAGCAGATGAGGCTGTCGATGCCATTGGCCTTGAACACACTGGCCAACTCGTTGTAACGAGGTAAATGCATGTTGGAGCAGGTGGGTGTGAAGGCGCCCGGCAGCGCAAACAGCACCACAGTTTTGCCTTTGAACAGGGCGTCGCTGTCGACCTTTTGCCATTCGCCATGGACCCGCACTGGGAACATGACATTCGGAACTTTTTGACCTTCACTTGATTTCAGCATGGGGTTCCTTCGGTGGGTGTGGTTCGTGTCTGTGGGTAACCGTGCGCTGGATGCTAAGCAGCCAGCGCGACTTGCTCTATGCGACTGCGTACAGGCGGGTTTTTCCTGTAGGACATTGTTCTGCTCCCAGCGATGTCCGAAGCGCGCCGGGCGTATTCAGCATACCCAGGTGCCGCATGTCGGCGCCGGTCAGTAGCCGCATGAATGAGACCATGGGCGTGCATCACTGTCAGCACATCTGACAAGAACGCCTGTGGAAGGCGGCCGGTGGATGCCTGTGACATAGAGCCTGTGGCTGGGATCATGCGACACCGTTGTTGTCGTTGGGGATTCGCATGGTGTCTGCGTGTGCTGGTTCGGCGTGGCTCGGATCGTCTGGGCTGGTGGTGACGCCGGCGGTGGCTCCTCCCAACGCGCCGGCAACGGCGCCCAGCGTCGCCCCGACCAATACCCCCACCGGGCCGGCCACCACAACCCCGATGGCAGCACCTGTGGCCACACCCGCCACCATGCCCCCGCCCATCAACACCGATTTGGCCTCGCGCTCGGTGTCGTCGGGTTCGAGCTGAACTTGTGCTGCTGAACTCGGATCCTGCGACGGGATGCCGTGGCCAGGGTTGGCTAGCGCGAGAAGGTCTTCGTCAGCAGGCAAGGTGTCGGGTGGTGAGGTGCTCAGTGGGCTCATATATTTCTCCGGTTCAGTTGAAGATGAAAAGAGCGACAGGCTCAGTCCATTCACTGTCCGGTGACCTTATGTCTGCGATGGCGGACCTGTCCGTGCGACAGCGTACGGCGACTTGGAAGAAGGTGTAGCTTCTGGCCGAATCGACTGCTTTGGCGGCGCTGGCCACTGCATCAAGTTGGCACGCTCAGCAAACGTTTCAAATTCATCCAGAGGCAACGGCCGGCTGAACAAGAAGCCTTGATAGGCATGACAGCCCTGACTGGCCAGAAAATCCCGCTGCGCGATGGTTTCCACACCTTCGGCGATCACTGTCAATCCAATGCTCTCAGCCAGTGCAATCACCATTTTGGAGATGGCTGCATCGTTGGGGTTGATCAGAATGTCCCGCACAAAACCCTGGTCAATTTTGAGCTGCTCCAGGGGCATACGTTTCAGATGCGACAGTGACGAATAACCGGTGCCAAAGTCATCCAGAGAGAACCGCACCCCGCGCTCTTTGAGCGTCCCCATCTTGGCGATGACTTCCTCCACCTGGGAGATCAACAAGCTCTCGGTCAGTTCCAGCTTGAGCTGGTTTGGATTGGCACCAGTCAGTTCCAGCATGCGCAATACCTCCGGCACAAATTGACTGTGATGGAGCTGGCGTGCACTGACATTGACCGCAATCGTGAGATGTGAAAATCCAGGACGCGGAGCCCATCGCACCAGCTGAGCGCAGGCTGCCTCCAGAACCCAATGTCCCAACGCCAGAATCAGTCCGGTTTCCTCAGACAGGGGGATAAATTCTGCCGGCAGCACCAACCCGTGCAAGGGTCGCTGCCAGCGAATCAAGGCTTCCACACCAGCGAGGTGACTGGCACCTTCCATCTGGGGCTGGTAATACAACTGGAATTGACCCAGTTTCAGCGCCTCGCGCAAATCTTTCTCCAACGCCATGCGTTCAGTCACAACAGCCTGCATCTGCGGGTGAAAAAAACGCAGCGTGTTGCGTCCAGCTGCTTTGGCCTGGTACATCGCCAGGTCAGCGCGCTTCATGGGCTCTCCCAATGTCTCGCTATCGTCAATGCCAAACAAGGTGATGCCAATGCTGCAGGTGATGCGACAAGGCACCGGACTCAAGGGGTAGAGGTGGTCCAGCGTGGTGAGTATCAATTCCGCAATTGCCTTTGCTTCGCTGGCCGCTGTGGGGACATCATTGCTGAGCTCTTCCAGCATCACAACGAATTCATCGCCACCCAGACGCGCCACCGTGTCTCCATCGCCGACACAAGTGCTCAGTCGCGCGGCCACCAGTTCAAGCAGCAGATCTCCCTGCAGATGCCCCAGCGTATCGTTGATGGTTTTGAAACCATCCAGATCCAGGAACAGCAAGGCACCTTTGCACTGAAAGTGTTTGCAGACGGCCAGAGCGAGGGCCAACCGGTCCATCAGCAGCCGCCGATTCGGCAGTTGCGTCAGCGGGTCATAAAAGGCCAGATTCCTGATTTTTTCGTCAGCCGCCTTCCGTTCGGTCACGTCACTCAGGATCGCGACGTAGTTTGTAACGACGCCGTTTTCGTTCCTGACGGCGGTCATGGTCAGCCGCGCAGGGTAGACCTCGCCGTTTTTGCGGCGGTGCCAGATCTCGCCCTGCCAGGCATCGTTTTGTGCAATACAAAGCCACATTTCCGCATCAGTGACCTGCTCCTGACGGCCCGCACGCAAAAGTCCGGGCGACCTGCCCAAGACGTCGGCACTGCCGTAACCGGTGATTTTGGTAAACGCATCGTTGACTCGCAGAATTATTTGCCTGGCATCGGTAATGATCATGCCTTCTGTTGACTCGAAGACAGTGGCCGCAATACGGAAATCCTGTTCAGCTTGCTTGCGTACTGTGATGTCACTCACAATCATGCGGTGGACCAAGCCGTCTGAGGGGTCCTTGGCCACCGTCGCCTGAAGCAGCGCCCAAAACTGGGTGCCATCCTTTTGCTTCATCCGCAATTCGCGGGATTGCGGTGTGCCGGTGGCGATAAGTTGTCTACGCAGCAGGTAGTAGCTATCCTGGTCGTCGTAGCAGATGAACCAGGTGATGGACTGCTGAACCAGCTCATTCTGCGGGCGACCCAGCAGGTTGGCCGCTGTAAGGTTGATTTGCAGAAGCACACCTGCCTCCGTGACAATGCAATAACCCACCGGCGCCTGTTCAAACAAGTCGGAATACCGCCTGCGCTCGCGTCGCAGAGCTTCTTGTGTGCGGTGCAGTTCGTCGTTTTGCATTTCCAGCTCAGTCTGATGACGCTGCAACTCATCGTTTTGCATCTCCAGTTCGACCTGGTGCACCTGTAACTCATGGAACAGCTGCTGCATGTCTGGCAAAGTCATCGCTTGCGTCGCAGCAAGTGTCAAGCTTGTCTTGCTGCCGATGATTTCAGTCGCTCGCTGGCGCAGCGAGTCACCTACGCTCGCAGAAGGAGCGTGGTGCTGGGGCACCCGAGATGGGTTGGCCCTTTTGTCCACATCCATTGGTTTTTTCCTCTGATGTTTTGCTGCGGCGAAGTGAACTCCATGTTCAACGGTGAGCTTGTCATCAGCAGCGTCTGTCCAACACCTGGTGCTGGTCTTGCATGCCGTTGAGCCCACCGGAAACTCATCACGACGTTAACGAATCAGCAGGGGTTGCGTCCGTGCGCTTACGTACAAAAATGAAATCACTGCAGGTTGCTTGGGTCACTGAGCCACCCTTCAGGAACAGGGGTGACTATGTTGGTTGGCATACCGACGGGTGCATTTCAAAACGGTGCAATGGCTGCTCGCGTGCTGTGGATGTATTGAGCACAAGAACCGGCGCTTCAACTTCTTTCAACTTCAATCCAACGGGAAACTTATGAACAGCATTGTGTACATCATCGGCTTGGTGGTCATCGTGATCGCAGCCATGTCATTTTTTGGTTTTCGTTAAGCCATCACCATGGTGAATTTTTTCGCGACATGCTCCCCCACTGTGCTCGCCCTTTCGTCTACCTCACTGATCATCCGAGGTTCCATGAAATGTCAGGAGGTTTCAAAATGCGTTTAAGTACCAAAGGCCGCTTTGCGGTCACGGCGATGATTGACGTTGCTCTTCGTGAACCGTTCGGACCAGTGCCGCTGACTGACATCGCTTTGCGTCAGCACATTTCGCTCTCCTATCTTGAGCAGTTGTTCGGTAAGTTGCGCCAGCATGGACTGGTCACCAGCGTTCGTGGACCCGGTGGCGGCTACACCATTAGCAATCGGTTCGACAGTATCACTGTGGCAGACATCATCTGCGCTGTCGAAGATGCACCGCCAAAGGCAAAACAGCCAGAAGCATCAGCGGTGCAAGACCTGACTCAAGAACTATGGGATTCCATGAACGCCAAAGTGTTTGACTTCACTCACGCTGTCACTCTGAAGAGTTTGGTGCTTGATCAGTTGGCCGCGGACATCAAGGTTGAGCAAAAAGCGCAACCCAATCGGGGGGTATTCAAGAAACCGGTTCATTTGTCCATTCGTCCCAATGTGCCCAATTCGGTGTTTGCGCTGGGCCGGATTTCCAGGACATTGGGTTGAAGCCGGTCAACGGGCGTGTATGCGACTCAACGATCCCGAAGCTACGACAACCACTTTTCTTGCGGAATGAACTGCGGGAACTGTCGGTCGTGTTCATCGCCCACGGCCATCAGGGCCAGCATGACGTCGCCCGGAAAACCCATGCGATGCTCGATACCGTTGTCTTGTTCCAGCCCTTGCAGATATGACCTGAACTGCGCTGTGCCCCAGCGAATCCGGAGCTGGTCCGCAATCTTGGGGAAGGTCTGGTCGAGCAACTTGAAATTTTTGTCTTCAGGAGGAGTCATGGCGGCACCTTTGTAAATGGCGGGTGGACAGAATCATACTGTGATGCGGGGTGCGCCAGATCACCTGACGGTGCCATCACAGGTTGGTGGCGGCAACCACTTCCGACAAGGCCGTCAGACCCTGCAACACTTTTTCAATGCCATCCTGGCGCAGCGTCTTCATGCCACCTTTCAAGGCGCTCAGACGGATTTCGCCCGCAGCCTCGCGCTTGCGTATCAATGGGCGGATGGCGTCGCTGTTGAGCAGCAATTCGTATATGCCCAGCCGACCCTTGAAGCCGTGCCCTTCGCAGGCTGCGCAGGCACCCTTGTGAAAACTCCGCAGAATTTTGTGCCCCGTGCTGTCCTCTTGCCCGAACTGCAAGCGCCAGCGTTCCATTTGCAGCTGCAGGTCCTCCTCCTCATAGGGGCGCACACCCTCCAGATACTGAATGGCCAGATTGCGGATCTCGGCCGGGTCCGCTGGCTGCGATTGCAGGCATTTTTTGCAATATCGGCGCACCAGGCGTTGCGCCAGAATGGACAGCAGTGAGTCTGAAAAGTTAAACGGATCGAGGCCAATTTCCAGTAGCCGGGCAATGCTCTCGGCAGCGGAATTGGTGTGCAGGGTCGAGAGCACCAGGTGCCCGGTGAGTGAGGCTTCGATGGCGATGCGCGCAGTCTCCTCGTCGCGCACCTCGCCAATCATGATCACATCGGGGTCAGCGCGCAAAAACGTGCGCATGGCGGCGGCAAAGGTCCAGCCAATGCGCGGGTTCATTTGCACCTGGCGAAGCCCTTCCTGGGTGATTTCAATCGGGTCTTCGGCGGTCCAAATCTTGCGGCTTTCGGTGTTGATGTCACTGATCAGCGAGTGCAAGGTGGTGGTCTTGCCACTGCCGGTGGGGCCGCATACCAAAATCAGGCCGTAGGGCTTGCGCGCCACACGCTGCAGTGTGTCCAGGTCAACCGGATTCAAGCCAATGCCGGACAAGGGCAGGGCCTTGGAACCTGCCAGCAGGCGCAGCACCACGTCTTCCAGGCCGCTGCTGGTGGGCACGGTGACCACACGCAACTCGGTCTTGCTGCCGCCAAAACGCGCAAAGTCGATCTTGCCGTCCTGCGGTTTGCGGTGTTCCGAGATGTCCATATTGGCCATGATCTTGATGCGTGCCACCAGTGCAAAGCGAAAGCGGGATTCCACCTCCAGATGGGTCGTCAGGTCACCATCGACACGCAAGCGAATGCGCACCGCTTTGGGCGCCGGCTGGGTCTCGATATGGATGTCCGACGCTTTCAGGGCGATGGCCTCTTCAATCAGCGAGTTGATCATGCGCACCAGCGTGCTGTCCGACTCGCTGACGACATCACAAACCGCGTCCTGGGTGTGCCCGACATCTTGCGACATGTCGCGCGCCAGGTCTTTGGACGAGGCGCGGCTGACCGGTGCCGCAGCCGCCGGCGCACCGGCTTTAACAACAGGCCCATAGGCGCGGGCGATGGCTGGCGTCAGCGTGCCTGGTGCTGCCAACACACCCACAATGTGGCGCTGGGTCATGAAGCGCAGCTCTTCGAGCAATTTGCGGTCTTGCGGGTCCACCATCAACACCACCAGCAAATCATCGTGCAGCATCAGCGGCAGGGCGGATTCGCGCTCAGCTACCTCCCGCTTGATCAGGGCCAGTGCGTCGGGGTCAAACTGGTATTGACTGACATCGATCACGCCGGCACCCAGCCAGCTGGCAATCACATGGTCCAGCTGCTGGTTGGAAATGATGCCCGCGTCCACCAGAATCTTGCCCACCGGCGTGTGAATGCCCCGGGCGTGGTCCACTTTCTGGGTATGCAGGGCCCGTCTGAGCTGCTCCTGGTCAATCAGTTTGGCGTTGAACAAGGCTTCGCCAATGTGGTAAGACCCAATGTCAGTTCCTGACCGGTCTTCCAGCAAACGCCACAACTCGTTCGGGTTGGCCGGTGTGGCCACCATCAACTGAGTTTGACTTTCGTTCAAGCACTTGGACATGGCGCAATCACCTCCCCTCGCGCAGACCCGGTCAGTGCGGGTCGTGCGACGAGTGCAGGCGCATGCGCAGGCCCAGGTCGGTGCGCGAATCGGCGTTGGCCAGGGCCACCTCGGGGTCAATCCGCCCCCGCTGAACCAGTTCCAGCAGCGACTGATCAAAGCTGTGTGTGCCCATGACGCTGTTCTTTTCCAATGATTGACGCAATTCGTCGACCTTGCCACGCTGGATCAGGTCGGCAATGTGAGCCGACTGCAGCAGCACTTCAGTCGCCAGCACCCGTCCGCCATTCGAACCGGGTAGAAGTCGCTGCGCCACGATGCCTTGCAGGTTGAGCGACAGGTCCACGTACAACTGGGTGTGTGCCGATTCGGGGAAGAAATTGAGAATGCGTTTGATGGCCTGGCCAGCATTCGCAGCGTGCATGCTGGATACACACAGGTGGCCGGTTTCAGCGTAGGTCAGGGCATGGTGCATGGATTCCTGGTCGCGAATCTCACCAATCATGATCATGTCGGGGGCTTGGCGCATGGCGTTGCGCAGCGCGTTGGAAAAGCTCAGCGTGTCCACACCCACCTCGCGTTGGTCTATGGTGGACACACCATGGCGAAACAGGTACTCAATCGGGTCTTCGACAGTCAGAATGTGACCGGCTTGATGGGTGGCGCGGTAGTCGACCATGGACGCCAGGGTGGTGGTCTTGCCGGAGCCGGCCGCGCCAATCACCAGCACCAGGCCACGCGGCAGCATGGCCAGGTCACGTACCACGGGCGGCAAGCCCAGGGCTTCAAAGCCGGGAATCTGGCTGTGCACCATGCGGGCCACCATGCCGGTTTCGCGGCGTTGCTGGTAGACATTGATCCGAAAGCGCCCAATGCCCGGGGGTGCGTAGGACATGTTGCATTCCAGTGTGCGTTCGAATTCGGTGACGGCCTGGGGCGTCATGGCCGAATACGCCAATTTTTGTACTTGACCCACTTGCAACGCCGGGAAGGGCAGGGCCTGCATTTTGCCGTCCACCTTGACCTGGGGCGGCGCGCCGGTGGTCAAATAAAGGTCAGATGCGTTGATATCCACCACCCTGCGCAGCAGAGCATTCAAATCAAAGTTTTCCATCACGACACCTCCTACTGGTTGGTAGCCATCCCTGCCTACATGGTAGGCGTACCAGAGCGGCCTGACCACCGGGTTTTGAGCAAACTTTGATTTAGGGCAAAAGCAGATTCAATTGGGCGGGTATCAGCGCCCGGGCCGTCGCCGGTGTCGCCGTGCGCTAGGCGATCCCCAGCAAATCCATGATGCCGCTGATAAAAGTCAGCGGGTGCGCCGGGCAGCCGGGGACATACAGGCTGGGCGGGTACTTGTCGAGGAACTCGCGGGCCAGTGCCTCGCTGTCTGCAAACACCCCGCCCGAGATGGCGCAAGCGCCCACGGCAATCACCAGTTTGGGCTCGGGCATGGCGTCCCAGCAAATCTGCAGCGCGTCCATCATGTTGCGGGTGATCGGGCCGGAGAGCACCAGGCCGTCGGCGTGGCGCGGGCTGGCCACGATGTCGATGCCGTAGCGGCCAATGTCAAAGTTGACATTGCCCCAAGCGTTGATTT
>JAIFMR010000058.1 GCA_020048255.1 Rhodoferax sp.
ATCCGTTGACTGGCCTTGCAAATCGGCGTGCCGGGTTGACCGTACTGTCTCAAGCCTGGAGTTCAAGCGTGCGTTATGGGCATCCCCTGAGTGTCATCATGATTGATATTGACCACTTCAAGTCGATCAATGACGCCCACGGACATGCGGCGGGCGATTTGGTATTACAGCAATTGAGCCAATGCCTGCGAACGACGGCTCGTAAAGAAGACAGTGTTTGCCGGTGGGGTGGTGAAGAGTTCCTCCTGATCTGTCCCAACGTCGGTGCACAGGAGTGCGTTCTCATGGCAGAGCGTCTTCGCAAGCTCGTTGAACAAATTCGCATCAACAACGATGGCAGAGTCATTCAGGTGACGATTAGCTCGGGTGTGGCTTCCTGGTCTACGCAATCCACACATGTCGAGCAGCTGTTGGGACAAGCAGACAAGGCGCTATATGAGGCCAAGAATGGCGGGCGTAACCGTACCGTTAATTTTTCCCGATGAATCGTGGGTCCGCATCTGCCCTTTACGTGTTGAATAGCCTTACAAAAATTCTACGAACAAAGTTCCAATACGCCACAGCATCGACTTAACGACCGACTTAACGATCAGTATGTTCGACTACCGTCTCGCCGCAGCTTGATAGACCGCGTTTCGCTCGCGCTTGCCGACGGCGACCACCACCACAATAACTTCGCTGTCGCGAACCTCATACACCAGCCGATAGCCGACGCTGCGCAGCTTGATCTTGTACCGATCCTTCTGACCCACTTAGCTTCGCCGCAGGAACGCGTGGGTTCTCCAAGCGCTCGTTCAGCTTGGCTTTGAACTGCTCTCGCGTACTGCTGTCGAGCTTGCCCCACTCTTTCAGGGCTTCTTCCAGAAAGCCAAGTTCAAAGCGCATCGAGCTTGACCTTGATGACGGGCTGGCCAGCGCGGGCATCGGCTATGGCGTTCAGTTCCAGGTCTTCGAGCCTGTCGATCAGCGCCTCATAGGCCTTTGCCGGCACACAGTAGAAGGCCGGCGCATTGCGATTGAGGATCGCCACCGGAAAACCATCGCCAGCGGCGACCGTTCCCATCGGATTTTTCTTCAGCTCGGACACGCTGGCCGAGGTTTCTGCGAGTATGAGATTCGCCATGGTTTACCTATCGAGTCAATAAGAGTACTAATATTAGCACCGTAAACAGGTCTTTGTAAGGGCGGCCTAAAGTACATCTCGTAGTCAATCGAAACTTTCCCGTGGCCCCGTTGCCGACAGGCAGCCATCCGAAATGCGTGAACTATTTTTCATCAGGCATGAGGCGGGGTTGTTGCATGGCTGCCTCCACGGACTGTTTGACTTGTTGTTGAATTTGCTGGCTTTGCTGCTGTGCGGTAGCACCAGGCGTGGTGACTGGCACCGAAATTTGGGAGCCCTCCTTAGGCTTAACGGTTACTTCTGAAACCGAGCCCAACTGCTTCTTGGCCAGAAAGCCAGTGATGGACACCACGATAAGCAGGCCCAAAATGCTAAAAACGGCTTTCATGTGACGCTGCTCTGAGAGGCCACGATGGAAAAATCAACGCCAATGGCCACGGTGACCACCATACCCACCACCCCAGTATCCGTAGCCCAAATTCAAGCTGATGGGGGGATAGTAGGGGCGGCGTTCATAAACGGGGTAGGGCGGATAGCTCTCCTGCGTCACCACAATCGTTGTTGGCTGTGTATAAACAGGCTGCTGATAAGTTGTCGCGGCCTGCGGCGCTCCCCCTTGTTGGATTGCACCAACCGGGGAAATTTGCAGTTGAACTGTAGGGCCTGGGTCATTGGGCATCTGGACAGAATATTGCTTGCCGGAAAATTCGTAGACCACGTTGTAGGCCACTGTCCGGTTTTCATAAAAGGTTTGCATGCTGCATCGCTGCACGTTTTGGGTTTGTGCCATGGGCTGACCCTCAATGGAGTCGCCCAGTATGGCTCCACCCATGATGCCAATCATGGTTGCTGCCGCCTTGCCACCGCCGCCACCAACTGCATTTCCAATGGCACCGCCTGCAAGGCCCCCCATTAAGGCTCCAGCACCAGACTTGGGTTGTTGTACAGAGACTTGCTCGGTGGTGCAGACGTTTCTGGGCTGACCGACCTGTTGGACGATGGGGGTTGAGGAAATCACACGGCCAAGCTCTTGGGCCATGGACAATTCGCATGAGATTAGTGCAGCAGACAAAAGGAGCAATTTCTTCATGATTTACCTCAGTGGAGGTTATTGGGACGGTCACTCTTGGGGTGCTGAATGACTAAAAAGTTCAGCGTGAGAAAGTACAGCGTGAGTGTCCCGGTCCTCAATTAACGCCTGCCACTTGATGCCGGTTGACTTAATCACTCCGCTCAATTGCAACAGATACGTCATTCCGGATTGATTCAGATACATCGGGCCAGGTTGTCGCTGTTGCTTGGCACAGGGCAAGAATTCCCTTCTCAAGCAGCAGCACTCTCATGCTTTTGCCCAATCGACGCTGCAGTTGAGACTTGTCTGCCCAAGCAAAACCATCAATTTCTAGCAAGGTTTGGCCACTAACCGGGTGCTCGAAATAGCTAGTGCATCGCAAGTCGTCCAGACAAGTCTCATGGGTTGTGGTCTGCACCCAAAACAGGTGCAGGTCTTTGCCATGATAGTAGGCGTGCCGGCCCAAGTCGGTCAGACGGTCTGGTTCGAATTGCAGGCCGAACTCTTCTCGCGCTTCACGCAGGGCACAGTTCTGTGGGGTTTCGCCTTCATCAATCACGCCTTTGGGTAAGTCCCAAATTGAGTTGCCAGTGGAATGACCAACCAATAGTTCACCCAGCTCATTCAGAACCAAAAGACCACAAGATAGTTTTGTTTCACGCATCTTGCGATGCTAGCCGCTTTGATTGAACGATTTTCGTAGAACACGTAGAACACAGTGGCTACACACTCAACAAGGATGACTGAAGCGGATTTGTCCATTTCAGCTATAGTGAATTTCGATTGCTTGACCCGGTGTAATGCCCGATTGGCAAATTTGAGGTCGTTTTTACCGGAGTTGTAATGGGTCTTATTGGCAACATTTTGTGGTTCATTTTTGGCGGCTTACTTATGGGGCTGGGGTGGTGGCTCGCCGGATTGATAGCAGCTATCACCATCGTGGGCATTCCGTGGGCTAAAGCCTGCTTTGTCATCGGTCAGTTTGCGTTTTTCCCCTTTGGCAAAGAGGCCATTAGCCGAAAGGATTTGACCAAAATGGACGACATCGGGACTGGCATGCTGGGTCTGATTGGCAACATCATCTGGTTCGTTTTTGCAGGCATCTGGCTGGCCATTGGGCATTTGGGGTCGGCACTCGTGTGTTTCATCACCATCATTGGCATTCCGTTTGGAATTCAGCACATGAAGCTTGCCCTCATTGCCTTGGCTCCCATTGGAAAAACCATTGTTGACAAGTGAGTTGCAGCAGGAGCCCAGCGTTAGTTTGACGGGGTCAACTTCGGATACGCAACCTGTGGCACAGCCTATGCGCAAAGAATCTGCCTATGACTGGCGGACCATTGGCGCTCTGAACCTGGTGTCCGCCATGTCGCAAGTTGGACAGTTCGGCATTGCGTTTGTGGTGCTTCCTGTATGGCTCGCACAACAGGGACTCGATGCATCGCAATTGGGAATGTTTGCTGCTTCCCTGTGGCTGGGTCAGCTGCCCGGTCTGGGTCTGGCGCCTTGGTTATGTCATCGTTTGGGGCACCGTTGGGTCATCGTATTCGGCCTACTTTGCACTGTCGCAGCACTTTTATGGATTGCATTGGCTGGGTGGCCTTTTTGGCTTGTCGGCGGCACACTCGCCGGATTCGGCCTTGGATTGCGCTGGATAGGATTAGAGCCCTGGCTTTACAGCATTGCGCCTGCCCACGCGCGGGGCAGGTTGGTGGGATTCCATGAGACGCTGATTGCACTCGCCCCCGTCGTGGCACCCGTGCTAGCAGGTTACTTCGGGCTGCAGGGCCCTGCGGTTTTCTGGATTGGCGCTGTATTTACGCTGGGGTCGTTGCTGCCCCTTGCGTTTGCCCGCGTGGCGACTGACGCAGTGACACCAATGCCAAGCCATAGCTTGCACGTAAACCCAATAGTGCTGCTGCGTGAGCAGGTTTTCAAACTGGGTGTGGTGATAGCGCTCGTCGGTGGGATGACAGAAGCGGCCGTGTCGGGACTCTTTGCCGTATTTACCCAAGACCGCGGGATATCTATCGGTCAGACCGCTGATTTGCTCGCCGTATTTGGCCTGGGGGGCTTATTGATGCAGTATGGTGTCGGCTGGCTTGCTGACCACCGGGGTGTGGGCATGGCGGCTCTGGTATGCGCAATAGGTACCGCCTTGGTGAGCGTTGCGCTTGCACTTCCTTTGAGCTACTCGCTGATGATGGTGGCGGTCTTCTTTCTGGGCGGCTTTATCACAGCGTTCCTTACGCTTGCCCTGATAGCCAGCACCACGACAAAATCCGGCAGCATGGCCAACAACGTCAGCGTGATTTCCATGCTTTACACAGTCAGCGCAGTTGTCGGGCCGCTGATTGCGGGAGCGACCATGAAAGCCACCCACGGTGATGCTCTGATGTGGTTTACGGCCGCAGCTGCCTTGGCTATGGCATGTGCGGTGGCGATGGTCGGCGCTTCAAGGCGGGAGTCAATTTAAAGCACCCAGGTACTCAACGACGTTTCACATTAAAACGCGGCACTCTTTAAGTGGCATTTAAGCCCAGTCTGATAATTCCACCACCGACAAGCCCGCTTTGCATGCCACGTCTAACAAGGGGAAATTATGAAAACATTCGTTGGAGCCGTTGTGCTTGGCGCAGGCCTTTTGCTGGCCGGTTGTAGTGAGCAGCTTTCTGGAGAGACTCAGAAGGCCGTCGAGCAAATCAAGGGGGAGGCATCCAAACTTGCCGCCAAACAGATTGAAAGCTTCAAAACCGATACCGTTGGACAGCTCAAAAAGCTGCAGGGTGGCTCTGACAAAGAAAAGTCTGATGAAAAGCAGGATAAAAAATCAGGCGATTCAACCGACAAATAGGCTGACACCGCATTGTTGACTGCACATCATGTGCAGCGCTTGCTACCAAAGCGCAGAGTCACGCATGTCCCTCAATTCTTTGCGCCGCCGGTTGCGAAGCCACGTGGTGACAGCACCAGTCACCGCGATAGTACCAATTCCGACAGCTGCGACCACTCCCATGGACAGCAAAGCACTACCGCCAGACTTCCACAGCAGTGCCGCCCCAAGCGAGGCAGCCAATGCGCATAGTCCGGCAACGAGTTTCATTCCTGGGGTTTTCGGTGTTTCACTACTCTCCATCATATAACGCACCGTTTACGACTGCAGTCAGGTCAGCCGCATCAGCATTGGGAGTATCTGTCTCTCTGGCGCAAACGGGGTAACACGGGTAACGCTGGCGAGTACTCTGCAACTCCCCAAGAGTTGAATTGCTCAATCACGCAAGGACAAAAAGCCGCTCGCGTATACGATGCCTCATGGATGAAATCAAAAACCTTGAAAGCCTGGGTCTGGTGTTACCCAGTCCGCTCTACATCGTCGGTGCCATTTTGTTTGGCATCGTTGGCTACGTGGCTTTCAGGCGCGGGCGCAAAACATCCGCTCCGGCGCTGACTTGGACTGGTGTAACGTTGATGCTCTACCCGTATGCGGTATCTCAGACCTGGTTGTTGTGGTTTCTGGGCGCCGGCCTGTGTGGCTTTGTTTATATCAAATGGGAATAAGCCCGGTGGTGTCAAGGCGTCGATGCATGAACCGCTTTAGGATTGCCTCATGCCAACTGTGATTC
>JAIFMR010000102.1 GCA_020048255.1 Rhodoferax sp.
AATGCCGGTGGACCTGATGAGCCTCACGGGCCACAAAACCTACGGCCCTAAAGGCATTGGCGCATTGTTTGTGCGTCGCAAGCCGCGTATTCGCCTGGAAGCACAAATGCATGGTGGTGGTCACGAGCGTGGCATGCGTTCAGGCACGCTGCCGACGCACCAAATCGTGGGAATGGGCGAGGCTTACCGCATTGCCAAGGAAGAGATGGCCGGCGAGTTGGTCCGGATTCAGGCCCTGCACGACCGCATGCTCGCAGGCTTGAAAGATGTGGAACAAGTGTTCATCAATGGCCACCTGACGCAGCGTGTGCCGCACAACCTGAACATGAGTTTCAACTATGTGGAAGGCGAGTCGCTCATCATGGGCATCAAGGGCCTGGCTGTTTCAAGTGGTTCGGCGTGTACCTCGGCGTCGTTGGAGCCAAGTTACGTGTTGCGCGCCTTGGGCCGTAGCGACGAACTGGCCCACAGCAGCCTGCGCATGACGATTGGACGCTGGACCACCGAAGAAGAAATTGACTACGCCGTGGGCACCATCAAAGAAAACGTGGCGCGTTTGCGTGAACTCAGTCCGCTGTGGGATATGTACAAAGAAGGTATTGATATATCCACCATCCAGTGGGCTGCGCACTAGGAATGCACCCCTGCGTCGGCTGTCGCCGCCGCCCCCTCAAAGGGGGCGATACCAGTGGCCCGGCAGAGCCGGTTCCACGGCATCTCTGGCTTAAGGCAGCAACCTGACGCATGGGTGGCTTAGCGGTCAATCGGGTTAAAGACATAGTGGTTTAACAAATCAAAGCAGGAGAATTCAAATGGCATATTCTGAAAAAGTAGTCGATCACTACGAGAACCCCCGTAATGTCGGCTCGTTCGACAAGGGCGATGACTCTGTGGGCACCGGCATGGTGGGTGCGCCCGCTTGCGGTGACGTGATGAAACTGCAGATCAAGGTCAACCCGCAAACCGGGGTGATCGAAGATGCGCGCTTCAAGACTTACGGCTGTGGTTCGGCCATTGCGTCGAGCTCGTTGGTGACGGAGTGGGTCAAGGGCAAGACGCTGGACCAGGCAGCCGCGCTAAAAAACAGCGAGATTGCCGAAGAATTGGCCTTGCCACCTGTCAAAATCCACTGCTCTATCCTGGCAGAAGATGCCATCAAGGCGGCAGTCAGTGACTACCGCCAAAAACACACCGAAGCCCAAACCGCTTAATTTTCAACACAGCGCCCTGGCCGCCAAAAGGCCTTGGGCGTTGACCTGACCTGGCTCCTCAAAACATCATGGCTGTAACGCTCACCGAAGCTGCTGCCCGGCACGTCAACCGCTACCTGACCAAACGGGGTCAAGGTGTGGGCGTGCGTCTGGGCGTAAAAACCACGGGTTGTTCCGGGCTGGCTTACAAGCTGGAATACGTGGACGACATTGGTCCTGAAGACATGGTGTTTGAAGGCCACGGGGTCAAAGTGTTGATCGACCCCAAGAGCTTTGCTTACCTCGATGGCACCGAGCTGGATTTTGTCCGTGAAGGCCTCAACGAGGGCTTCAAGTTCAACAACCCCAGAGAGCGTGACCGCTGCGGCTGCGGTGAGTCGTTTCGGGTGTGAATCTTCAGTCGGACGATTTCGCGCTGTTTGGTCTGGAGCGCTGCTTCCATCAAGACCGGGCGTTGCTCGATACGCGCTGGAAAGACTTGCAGCGGCAAGCGCATCCTGACAAGTTTGCTGACCAAGGGGCTGCAGCACAACGCGTGGCCATGCAGTGGTCGGTGCGCATCAATGAGGCTTACCAACGCTTGAAGGATCCGCTCAAACGCGCAGCCTACTTGTGTGAGTTGCACGGTGTGCCGGTCAATGCCGAAAACAACACCGCCATGCCGGCGACATTTTTGATGCAGCAAATGCAGTGGCGTGAGGACCTCGACGACGCACAGGGTGCCGATGATCTTGAGCAAATCCGGCTCCAGGTCAAGGAAGCCGAGCGTGATGTGCTACAAACAATAGAGCAACTGCTGGACCAGCAACACGCTTTTGAAGCGGCTGTGGGGCAGGTGCGTGCGCTGATGTTCATTGAGCGCTTTGCCTCGGATGTGGACAAACGCCTCGACCAGATTGAATCCTGAAAAAACATGGCGCTATTACAAATTTCTGAACCGGGCCAGACGCCCAACCCGCACGAGCGTCGTATTGCCGTGGGGATTGATCTTGGCACCACGCATTCGCTGGTGGCCGCGGTACGCAATGGTGTGGCCGAGTGTCTGCCCGACGCGCAGGGGCGGGTGATCTTGCCCTCGGTGGTGCGTTACCTGGAAGGCGGCGGTCGGCACATTGGCTTTCAGGCCCTGGAAACCGGGCTGGGCGACCCCGAAAACACCATTGCCTCGGTCAAACGCTTCATGGGGCGGGGTCTGAAGGACGTCAAACAGGTGGGTCAGTTGCCCTACCGCTTTGTCGATCATCCCGGCATGTTGGGCTTGCAGACGGTGCAGGGAGAAAAGTCGCCCGTGGAGGTGAGTGCCGATCTTCTGGCCACCTTGCGTTACCGCGCTGAGGACACCTTTGACGCCGATTTGTATGGCGCAGTGATCACGGTACCGGCCTATTTTGATGATGCCCAGCGCCAGGCCACCAAAGATGCCGCACAACTGGCGGGCCTGAATGTGCTGCGCCTGATCAACGAGCCCACGGCCGCAGCCATTGCTTACGGTCTGGACAACGCCAGCGAAGGCGTTTATGCCATTTACGATTTGGGCGGTGGCACCTTTGACATCTCCATCCTGCGCTTGACCCAAGGCGTGTTCGAGGTGGTGGCCACGGGCGGTGACTCGGCCTTGGGCGGCGACGACTATGACCACGCTTTAGCTGAGTGGGTGCTCACCCAAGTAGGTGCCTCGCCCATGGACACCCTGAGCCCAGTGGACAAAGCGGCCATCAAGGCAGCGGCCCGGCTGTGCAAGGAAGCCCTGTCGGCATCAGAAACCGTAGCGTACAGCGCAGCATTGACGGGGGCTACAGTCACTTTTGATGTGAAACGTGCAGATTTTGAGACGGCCACCAGCGCACTCACGGCCCGCACGCTGGCTGCCGTGCGCAAGGCCTTGCGTGACGCCAAACTCAGCGCCGCTGACATTCAGGGCGTGGTCATGGTCGGGGGCTCCACCCGCATGCCGCAAATTCAGCAGGCCGTGGGTACATTCTTTGGCCAAACGCCGCTGACCAACTTGAACCCGGACGAAGTGGTGGCCCTGGGTGCTGCCATTCAGGCCAATCAACTGGCGGGCAACAACCCGGGTGGCGATTTATTGCTGCTCGATGTGATTCCTTTGTCTCTGGGTATTGAGACCATGGGGGGCTTGGTGGAGCGCATTGTGTTGCGCAACGAGACCATCCCTACCGCCAAGGCGCAAGATTTCACGACCTATATTGACGGCCAAACCGCGCTCGCCCTGCATGTGGTGCAGGGCGAGCGTGACCTGGTGGCCGATTGCCGCAGCCTGGCGCGGTTCGAGTTGCGCGGCATTCCACCCATGGTGGCCGGTGCGGCACGAATACGGGTGACTTTCACGGTGGATGCCGATGGTTTGTTGAGCGTGTCAGCACTCGAGCAAATCAGCGGGGTTGAAGCCCACATTGCCGTCAAGCCCTCCTATGGTCTGGGTGACGACCAGATCACCCGGATGCTGCAAGAGAGTTTTGCCACAGCCGACCAGGACATGTTGGCCCGGGCAGTGACCGAGGCACACGTCGATGCCGATCGCATGATCTTGGCCACCCAAAGCGCCTTGCTGGCCGACGGTGATTTGCTGGATGCAGCTCAGCGCGCCGAGATTGACCAACTGATCCAGGACGTGCAAGCCTCGCGCAGCCTGACCGATGCCGCCAGCGTCGAAGCGATCACTCAAGCCTTGGCCAAGGGGACCGAGGCGTTTGCCGCGCAGCGGATGAACCGCGGTATTCAAAAAGCACTTTCTGGCAAAAACATCGCCTCCATTTAACTGTTGATTGCTTTCACTGCCATGCCCATCATCAAAATCATGCCCCACGCCGAGTATTGCCCGCAAGGCACCGAGATTTCGGCGCCCGCCGGCACATCCATTTGCGAGGCTTTGCTGGAGCATCACATCAACATCGAGCACGCCTGCGAGATGAGCTGCGCCTGCACCACCTGCCACGTCATCGTGCGCGAGGGTTTGGAGTCGCTGGCCCCTTCAGAAGAAGAAGAGGACGACCTGTTGGACCGCGCCTGGGGGCTGCAACCGCAGTCGCGCCTGAGCTGCCAGGCCATCCTGGCGCAAAAAGATCTGCTGATCGAGATCCCCAAGTACACGATCAACCACGCCAAGGAAAATCACTGAAACTTGCCCCATGCGCCAAATATTTCTCGACACCGAAACCACGGGCTTGTCTGCCGACAACGGCGACCGCATCATCGAGATCGGCTGCGTGGAGATGGTCAACCGCAAGCTCACCGGCAACAACCGCCATATTTATGTGAATCCGGGGCGCGACAGCCACGAGGAAGCCCTCAAAGTCCACGGCATCACCAGCGAGTTCTTGAAGGACAAACCCAAGTTTGAGGAAGTGGCCGCGGACTTGTTGGCCTACTTGCAGGACGCCGACCTGGTGATCCACAACGCGCCGTTTGACCTGGGTTTTCTGGACATGGAGCTGGCCCGTTTGGGTTCGCCCAAGTTGGTCACCCGGGTGGCCAGCGTGACCGACACCCTGGTGATGGCCAAAGAGTTGTACCCGGGCAAGCGCAACTCACTCGACGCCCTGTGCGACCGCCTGGAGGTAGACAACTCAGGGCGCACCCTGCACGGCGCGCTGCTGGATGCTGAACTGCTGGCCGATGTTTTCATCAACCTCACGCGTGGGCAAAATGTGCTGCAGATGGATGACAGCTCAGCCAACGAACAAACCGGCAATCATGTTGTTGCGCTGGATCTGAGTCGCTTCACGCTGACTGTGCTACAGGCCAGTGCGCAGGAGGTGGCGGCGCATGAGGATGTCCTGAAACAAATTGACAAATCCAGCGGTGGCAAAACCGTGTGGCGCAAGTTGGAACCCGTTCTGGCGGTGCAAGCCTGAGACCTTTTGCCTCACGGGATGCGACCTGCCCGGACGGCTTCGCAATACCCTATCGGCGCCCCAGTCACGAGGTGCGCGCAAGCGCTTCAAAGGCCTCTGCCGGTAGCGGCTTGCTGAACAAATACCCCTGATACGCATGGCAACCCAGATGGGCCAAAAAGTCCGCCTGAGCCTTTAATTCCACACCCTCGGCAATCACCACCAGCCCCAGGCTATCCGCCAGTGCCACCACCATGCGGGCATTGGCGGCGTCGTTGACATCGGACACGATGTTGCTCACAAAACCCTGATCAATCTTGAGTTGATCCAGTGGCAGGCGCTTCAGGTAGGCCAGAGATGAGTACCCGGTACCAAAATCGTCCAGCGAAAAAGACACCCCACGGGCTTTGAGTTCGCCCATCTTGCCAATGATGGCCTCGACGTTGTCCACCAGCATGCTTTCGGTCAATTCGAGCTTGAGCCGGTGCGGGTTGGCTTGGGTGCGTGCCAGGGTGCCCAACACACAGTCCACAAAATCAATCTGCTTGAACTGAAGGGCACTCACATTCACCGCCATCGTCAGGTGCGCGAACGCCGGGTCAGCTTCCCAGGCGGCCATTTGAGTACACGCAGTCTCCAGCACCCATTGGCCAATGGGCAAGATCAAGCCACATTCTTCGGCCAGAGGAATGAATTCTGCCGGCGATACCAGGCCGCGTACTGGATGCTGCCAGCGCACCAAGGCC
>JAIFMR010000028.1 GCA_020048255.1 Rhodoferax sp.
ATCGTCCAGGATAGCCACGGCTGTCAGAAAAATTTTCAAAGACGCAGGTACTCGAGAGCCCAGCAACACCAAAATCCCCAAGGCAAAGGCGATGTCGGTGGCCATGGGAATCCCCCAGCCTCGCAGGGCGACCGGGTCACCCGCATTGATGCTGGCATAAATCAGGGCGGGCACCGCCATGCCGCCCAACGCCGCACCGGCTGGCAACATCACTTGCCGCAGGCTGGCTAGCTCGCCCTCGAGCAGTTCACGCTTGATCTCCAAACCCACCAGGAAGAAAAACACCGCCATCCACAGGTCATTGACCCAGACGATCATCGGTTTGGCCAGCACCAGCGCTTCACCCCCCAGCCGCAGTTCCATCGGAAACTGCAGCAAGGACTGGTACCACGCACTCCAGGGTGAATTGCTCAAGACCAGCGCCACCATGGCAGCCAGAGCCAGCAGCACACCGCCCAGGGTTTGTGCGTTGATGAAAGGCGTCATGCTTTTGAGCAGCAGTTTGATCATGGGGAATGCGGGCTGATTGCGTCAGCCTGGTGTTGGGGGGGCTTGGTTAAACTTGCATGCTACCGTGACCCGTGAGTCCACAACACTTTTAAGGCATCCCACCATGAGTACCGCCATCCGCCAAAGCGACCTGATTGAATCTGTCGCCGCCGCCCTGCAATACATCAGCTACTACCACCCCGCCGACTACATCTCTCATTTGGCGCGCGCCTATGAACGCGAGCAAAGCCCGGCAGCCAAAGACGCCATCGCCCAGATTCTGACCAACAGCAAGATGAGCGCAACTGGCCACCGCCCGATCTGCCAGGACACCGGCATCGTCAACGTGTTCCTCAAAGTTGGTATGGATGTGCGCTGGGAAGGCTTCACCGGCAGCCTGGACGATGCCATCAACGAAGGGGTGCGCCGCGCCTACAACTTCGCCGGCAACACCTTGCGCGCCAGCGTGGTGGCCGACCCTGAATTTCTGCGCAAGAACACCAAGGACAACACCCCAGCCGTCATCAACACCGAGATCGTCCCCGGCAATACCGTTGAAGTGACGGTCGCAGCCAAAGGCGGCGGTAGCGAGAACAAGAGCAAGATGGTCATGCTTAACCCGGGTGACAGCGTAGTGGACTGGGTGCTGAAAACCGTGCCCACCATGGGTGCCGGCTGGTGCCCACCCGGCATGCTGGGCATTGGCATTGGCGGCACGGCCGAAAAAGCTGTACTGATGGCCAAGGAAAGCCTGATGGACGACCTGAACATGTATGAGCTGCAGGCCAAAGCCGACAGTGGTGCAGAGCTTTCCAACGTTGAAAAGCTGCGCCTGGAGTTGTTCGAAAAAGTCAACGCGCTTGGCATTGGTGCGCAGGGTCTGGGCGGCCTGACGACGGTGCTGGACATCAAAATCAAGATGTACCCCACCCACGCTGCCAGCAAGCCTGTGGCCATGATCCCCAACTGTGCTGCCACCCGCCACGCGCACTTCGTGATGGACGGCAGCGGCCCGGTCTACCTGACCCCACCTTCGCTGGACACCTGGCCCGATGTAGCCTGGACACCCGACTACGTCAAGAGCAAAAAGGTCGACCTCAACACCCTGACTCCCGCCGAAGTGGCCAGCTGGAAGCCTGGCGATACCTTGTTGCTCAACGGCAAAATGCTCACTGGCCGCGACGCTGCCCACAAGCGCATCAAGGACATGCTGGCCAAAGGTGAAAAATTGCCGGTGGACTTCACCAACCGCGTCATTTATTACGTCGGCCCGGTTGATCCCGTGGGTGACGAGGCGGTAGGCCCTGCTGGCCCCACCACTGCCACCCGCATGGACGGCTTTACCGAGATGATGTTGGCACAGACCGGATTGATCGCCATGATTGGCAAGTCCGAACGTGGCCCGGTGGCCATTGAGGCCATCAAGAAGCATCAAAGTGCCTACCTGATGGCCGTCGGTGGTGCTGCCTATCTGGTGTCCAAGGCCATCAAAACGGCCAAGGTGCTGGGTTTTGCTGATCTGGGCATGGAAGCCATTTACGAATTCGATGTCGTGGATATGCCGGTCACCGTGGCGGTGGATGCCCAGGGCACCAGCGTGCACAACACCGGTCCGGCCGAATGGCAACAACGCATTGCCACCGGTGAATTCAAAGGCATCAGCGTCACAGGTCGATGATGTGAGTCACTGAGTGAAATCTGGCAACGGCCAATGAAAATCAGGCTTTTCCGATTTCACTCCCTGGCCGCGCGGGTCGCAGCGCTGACGGTGGCCCTGTTGCTGCTGGGCCTGACGCTCCTGGCGAGCTACACCAGTCAGACGCTGCGCGATGCGGTTGTGCGCCAGCTTTCAGCACAGCAGTTGGATGCCGTCTCCGGGCTGGCCGCCTACATCAACCACGCCATGGTGCAACGCAGGCAGGCCCTGCAACACGTGGCACAGCGCATCCACCCCGGCATGTTGGACAGCGACCCACTCACCCAGACATTTCTGGCCAGCCAGGTCACCATGCTGGACTTGTTCAATGGCGGCGTTTACGTTACCCGTCTGGATGGCACCGCGATGGCCTCCCTACCGGAGAGTGCCGGGCGCGTCAGGCTCAACTACCTTGACCGCCGCCACGTTGCTGCGGCGCTCCAGCAGGGCAAGTTTGGCGTCAGCGAGGTGACCATTGGCAAAGCCCTGAAAACCCCTGTATTCAGTGTCGCCACGCCGATTCTGGATACCCAGGGAAGGGTGATCGGCGCACTGGTCGGCGTCATTGATCTGGCCCAGCCCAATTTCCTGGACGAACTGACGCAAATGCGGCAAGGGCAATCGGGCTCCTATTTGCTGCAGGACCCCAGGGACAGCATCATCATCACTGGCACAGACAAAAAGCGCATCCTGGAGCGCTTGGTTCCCGGTGTAAACCCTTTGGGCGACCGCTTTCGCAACGGGTTTGAGGGATCTGGTGCATCCCCGAGACCGGCTGGATTCTGATCGGCACCTTGCCGACTTCAGAGGCGTTTGCCCCAATGAACGCCAATCGCCAGACACTGTGGATAACGCTGGGGGTTTTCACCTTGCTGATGGGCTTACTGGTCTGGATGAGCACCACACAGCTGTTGCGCCGCCAGATCAAACCGGTCCTGGATGCTTCACAAGCCTTGCGCTTGTTGGCGCCAATTGACAGCGCCTTGGCCAAGCCGCCGCTGCGTGGTCAGGATGAAATTGCCGACCTGATTGGCAACTTCAATCACCTGATTGAGGTTGTCATGCAACGCGACCAGGCGCTCAAAGACAGCGAACAGCGTTACCGCACCTTGGTCGAAGAGTCCCCCAAGGCCCTGCTGGTGCACCGCCAGGGCGCGATCCTGTATGTGAACCCGGCCGCCGTGACCCTGTTTGGCGCTCAAACCGAGGACAAACTGCTGGGACGCCAGACGTCCAGCTTGATCCATCCTGATTTTGTGGACTCTCAGGCGGCACGGATGCAACGCATCGTCAACGGCGAATCACAGCTGGACAAAGCCGAGTCGCGCTTTTTGCGCCTGGATGGCACACCGGTTGAGGTGGAAGTGCAAGGCACCGCCATTGTGTATGCGGGCCGGGATGCGATTCAGGTGTCCATTGTGGACATCACCGAACGCAAAAAACTCGAGAAAAAACTGCTTGCCAGTGAGGAAAAACACCGGGTTCTGCTGGACGAGTCTGGCGACCCGATCTTCAGCTTTTACCCCGACGGGCGCTATGAATATGTTAACGAGGTCTACGCCAAGACCTTTGGCAAAACGCCTGAAGAATTCCGGGGAAAGACCTTTTGGGAGATCTTTCCTAAAGACGAGGCAGACAAGCGTTTTCACATCCTCAGTGACATTTTTAAATTGAACGAAACCAAGGTGTACGACATCATGGTGAGTAGCACCACGGGTGAGCGCTACATGATCACCACGGCCAAACCGATTCACAATGAGTCTGGGCAGGTCAGCTCGGTGGTGTGCATCTCCAAAGACATCACCGAGCGAAAAATGGCCGAACAGGCCGCCCATGCGGCCAGCCAGGCCAAGTCTGAATTTTTGGCGAACATGAGCCACGAGATCCGAACCCCCCTCAATGGCGTGATCGGCATGGTGGACATTTTGCGTGAGACACCCCTTACCCCGGAGCAGCACCGCATGCTCAACACTGTTCACAACTCCTCCGAGGCCTTGCTGGGCATCCTCAATGACGTGCTTGATTTCTCAAAGATCGAGGCGGGCAAACTCGCCGTGGAGCAAGTGCCCCTGCACCTGCGCAGCGTGGTCGAAGGGGTGGCCCAGTTGTTGGTGTCGCAGCCCAAATCCATGACAGTACAGGTCTCGCTGTTTGTGTCACCTGAACTGCCTGAGTGGATCCTGGGCGACCCGAGCCGCATGCGCCAGGTCCTACTCAACCTGCTAGGTAACGCCATCAAGTTCACCGCTCAGAAAGGACAGGCCGATGCACTGGTCAGCCTGGAGGTGGAGTCCGAACTGCTGCCAGACGGCCAAAGTGCCGTGCAGTTTCGCGTGATCGACAACGGCATTGGCATCAGTGACCAGGTGATGGGCAAACTGTTTGCGCCATTTACCCAGGCTGATGAAAGCACCTCTCGCAAATATGGCGGCACCGGGCTGGGCCTGTCCATCAGCAAACGCCTGGTAGAACTGATGCGGGGCCGCATTACGGCGCGCAGCCAACTGGGTTTGGGCTCGGAGTTCACAGTAGAGCTCCCCTTGCTCGCGGCCGAACCCCAGCACGCCTCGCCAGCCCTGCCTGACCTCACGGGTGTGCAGGTTTTGGTGGTGACCCAAAGCCCCTTGGCCAAAAAAATTCGCTGCGCCTATTGCAACGCGGCGGGTGCCCTCACCCATGTGGTGCCTGACATGCCGGCTGCCCATGCCTGGCTGAGCCAGCAGGCCGAGCCCGCGGGCTGCGTTGTGCTGATCGACCGCTTTGTGACACAACCGGTCAATGAACTGGGTTTGCCGCCGCAGGTGTCGGTGGTCCGGATGGTTCAGCATGGCGGACGCGAAGATCCGGGTGAAATCAGCGTGGCAGCGCGGCCTTTGCTGTATCACCCCTTTTTGCAAGCCATCGCACTGGCCAGCGGGCAGGCTAAAGCACCACAGAGCCTGCTCACCGCGGCAGTCAGCGCAGGTGCTGCAAAAGGGGCAAATGAAGCGGCTGCGGCAGGGGTCTCGCCCCACCTGATTCTTTTGGCCGAGGACAACGAAACCAATCGCGATGTGCTGCAAGAGCAACTCACCTTGTTGGGCTACGCCTGTGAAACGGCACAAGATGGCGTACAAGCCCTGAAATTGTGGCGTGACGGCCGTCATGAAGGTGCACACGGCCGCTACGCCTTGCTACTCACCGACTGCCAGATGCCCAACCTGGATGGCTTTGGCCTGACCCGGGCCATCCGTGGCGAAGAGGCGGCGTCCACCCGCCTGCCCATTGTGGCCATCACGGGCAATGCCATGCAGGGTGCCGAGCAACAGTGCCTGACTTGTGGCATGGACGATTATCTGACCAAGCCCTTGCGCATGAAAGCCTTGGCGGCCATGCTGAACAAGTGGCTGGCGCCAGCTTCATCGGTCGGTGACACGCCCAGCAGCAACCAGGCAAACGCCGCCCCTTCTGCACAGTAAAGCGCTGCCCATGCCAGCCGACCGGCCCGCACCCCAGATATCGCTGCCCCCCACGCATCAAGCCATCGGTGTGTTTGACAGTGGCGTGGGCGGCTTGAGCATCTTGATGGCCTTGCGCGACGAGCTACCGTTGGAGGATTTTGTGTATGTGGCCGACAGCGGTTTTGCGCCCTATGGCGAGCGCGACGAAGTATTTGTGGCTGAACGCTCCCGCATCATTACCCGCCATTTGCGCAAGCCTGACGCATTGGGTATCAAGGCGCTGGTCATGGCCTGCAACACCGCCACTGCCGGCGCAATCCACCTGCTACGGCAGGACTATCCGGCACTGCCCATCATTGGCGTCGAGCCGGCGCTGAAGCCGGCGGTGGCTCTGAGCCGAACCCAGCGCATCGGTGTCATGGCCACCCGAGGCACCCTGGCCAGTCAAAAATTCAAGACTCTTCTGGATTCCCTGACGGGCCAAGCCGAGTTCATTTGTCAGGCCTGTGACGGTCTGGCCGATGCCATTGAGCATGATGAAAAAGAGAAAATCGTAGCACTCTGTGCAATCTACACAAGGGCTATGGGCCATTTTGGCTTAAATAGCGGTGAGATGGACACTTTGGTGCTGGGTTGCACCCACTACCCCTTTGCCCGAGCTGAATTAGCCCAGTTCTTGCCCCCTGGGGTACAACTCATCGACAGCGCCGGCCCGGTAGCGCGCCAGACCCGCCGGGTTTTGACGCACCTGGCCAGCGGCGATGGGCCCGGTCAGCTCACCTTGCAGTCCACCGGCAACCCGGCCTTGCTGGCGCAAGCTGCCCAGCGTTGGCTGGGCTGCACCCAGCCCGTGCAAACGCTGGTGTTGTAATTGCGCCCGCCGGGCCGACAGCGGTGTGCGTCGCATCCGGGATAATCGCGCCCCATGAATCCATTGCTTCCCCTGCTACAGCCCTACCCGTTTGAGCGACTGCGTCAGCTTTTTCAAGGCATCACGCCCAACCCGGCCTACAGCCCGATCAGCCTGGGTATTGGCGAGCCCAAACATGCCACGCCCGCCTTTATTCAGCAAGCCATGGTGAACGCGATTGAACGCGCGCCCAGTGGGCTGGCCAGTTACCCGGCCACCGCCGGCGAGCCGGCCCTGCGGCAAGCCTTTGCGGCCTGGCTGCAAAAGCGTTATGGCCTCTGTGTCAACCCCTTGATGCAAACCCTGCCGGTCAACGGCTCGCGCGAAGCGCTGTTTTCGCTCACGCAGACCATCGTCAACCCGCATGCCAGCACCAGCCCTGGGAACAAACCGCTGGTGGTGTGCCCCAACCCCTTTTATCAAATCTACGAAGGTTCGGCCCTGCTGGCAGGCGCCGAACCGTATTACGTGGCCAGTGACCCGGCGCGCAACTTTGCCCCCGATTGGGACAGTGTGCCCGAGGCCGTTTGGGCACGCACCCAGCAGCTGTTTGTCTGCTCCCCTGGCAACCCCACCGGCGCGGTGATGCCCTTGTCGGAGTGGAAAAAGCTGTTTGATTTGAGTGATCGATTTGGTTTTGTCATTGCCTCCGACGAGTGTTACAGCGAGATTTACTTCCGCGACGAGCCGCCCTTGGGGGGCATGCAAGCGGCAGCCGAGCTGGGCCGCCATGATTTCAAAAATTTGATTTCGCTGACCAGCCTGTCCAAGCGCAGCAATTTGCCGGGCATGCGCAGTGGTTTTGTGGCGGGTGACGCCAACATCCTGGCGCAATATCTGCTTTACCGCACCTACCACGGCTGCGCCATGAGCCCCGTGGTGCAAGCCGCCAGCATCGCCGCCTGGGGCGACGAAGCCCATGTGGTGGAGAACCGGGCGCTTTACCGCACCAAATTCAATGAGGTGACCCCCCTGCTGGCCGAGGTGATCAATGTGCGCCTGCCGGATGCTGGTTTTTACCTGTGGGCTGAGGTCGGCACGGACGAGCAGGCCTTCACCCGCGACCTGTACGCTAATTACAATGTGACGGTGTTACCTGGCTCCTTTTTGGCGCGTGAAGCGCGGGGCAGCAACCCGGGCAGTGGGCGCATCCGCATGGCGCTGGTGGCCGACACTGCCGAGTGTGTCAGCGCCGCGCACCGGATTCGGGACTTTGTCAGAGATTCAGCGCGCTGAGTTCGGCACCCGTTAGCCTGGCCAGCCATTTTTACAATTTCAAACGAGACTTTCACCATGACCCAACAACTGCAAACCATTCTTGACGCCGCCTGGGAAGACCGTGCCAACCTGTCCGTGGCCTCAGCGCCCAAAGAGGTTACCGATGCCGTCGAGCATGTCATTCACCAGCTCAACACCGGTAGCCTGCGCGTGGCCACGCGCGAATCGGTCGGGCAGTGGACCACCCACCAGTGGATCAAAAAAGCGGTGCTGCTGAGCTTTCGCCTGAGCGACAACGAGATGATCAAGGCCGGTGACCTGGGCTTTTATGACAAGGTGCCCACCAAGTTCTCCCGCATGGACGAAGCCGGCATGAAAGCCACTGGCGTGCGCATCGTGCCGCCCGCCGTGGCGCGTCGCGGCAGTTATCTGGCCAAGGGCGTGATCCTGATGCCGTCGTTTGTCAACATTGGGGCCTATGTGGATGAGGGCTCCATGGTGGACACCTGGGCGGCGGTGGGTTCGTGTGCGCAGATTGGCAAAAACGTGCACCTGAGCGGTGGGGTCGGCATTGGCGGCGTGCTGGAGCCGATGCAAGCCAACCCGACCATCATCGAAGACAACTGCTTTGTTGGTGCCCGCTCCGAGATCGTTGAGGGCGTGATCATTGAGGAAAATTCGGTCATCTCTATGGGCGTCTACATTGGCCAGAGCACCCCGATTTATGACCGTGCCAGCGACACCGTGAGTTACGGCCGTGTCCCGGCAGGTTCGGTGGTGATCAGTGGCAACCTGCCCAAAGACGGTGGCAAATACAGCCTGTACGCTGCCATCATCGTCAAACG
>JAIFMR010000141.1 GCA_020048255.1 Rhodoferax sp.
TTGGTAGAGCGCAAAGGCCACCACATTGCCATCGACGCATTGCCGCTATTACCCGCTGATGTGCGCCTGATCATCGTGGGTGGTGGGTCTGAGCGCGCCGCCCTGCAGCGTCAGGCGCAAAACCTGGGTGTGACGGGCCGGGTGCAGTTTGCAGGTGTCGTACCGCAAACTGACCTGAAATGGTGGTACAGCGCTGCCGATGCGTTGACATTGTGCTCAAGCCGCGAAGGCTGGGCCAATGTACTGCTGGAGGCCATGGCCTGCGGCACGCCGGTGATTGCCACCAACATTTGGGGAACGCCTGAGGTGGTCAGCACACCCCACGCTGGCGTGCTGATGGCCAGCAGATCAGCACAGGGCTTGGCTGATGCGTGGGGCCAGTTGTTCTCGAACTACCCCAGCCGTGAGTCCACACGCGCCCATGCCGAAACATTTTCATGGGATGCCACCACCCAGGGGCAACTGCATCTGTTTAGCAAAATAGTGCTTTAGCTCACGTCGAAGGCATGTGCAATCCGTTGGTTTATCCGGCCTGCGGCGCTGGGCAAACTACCCCGCCCTAAAGTCATAATGGTTCCCCATGCCCTATGCCCCCCAGCCCCGCACTCTGCTCCACGCTTTCTCCACCTTCACCCTGGGTGGCCAACAGGCGCGGTTTGTGCAGCTGGCCAATGCTTTTGGGCCGCGCTACCGGCATGTGATAGCCGCCATGGACAACTGCTTTGACGCGGGCGAGCGCCTGGAGCCACAAGTCAACTGGCAGCCGCTGCCGCTGCAAGTCAAAAAGGGTGGGGCGCTGGCCAACCGCAGCGCCTTCAGGCAAGTCATCCAGGCGCAAAAGCCTGACTTACTGCTCAGCTACAACTGGGGCGCCATCGAATGGGCTGCTGCCAACTGGCCGCAAGCGGTGCCGCACATCCATGTGGAAGACGGCTTTAGCGCTGCCGAGGCCACCCGGCAACTGCCCCGGCGCGCCTGGACACGCAGGGCGCTGCTAGGCTGGGCCGGCAAACCCGTCGTGGTCATCTCACACAACCTGCAGCGCATTGCCACCCAGGTCTGGAGGCTGCCCACCAATCAGGTCAAGTTCATCCCCAACGGCGTGGCCATTCCTGAGTCTTATCTACAAAAACGGGCTCTAGCACAAGTAGATCAAGCGCAAATCACTATCGGAACCGTAGCAGGCCTGCGGCCTGAGAAAAATATCACCCGCCTCATCAAAGCTTTTGCCGCCGTGCGCGCCCAGCAAAGCGCCCGCCTTGTGGTGGTGGGTGGCGGGCCAGAGTTGCCCGCGCTGCAAGCCCTGGCTGCGCGGTTGGGTGTGGCCGAAGACGTGGAATTTGCCGGCTACCTGGCCGACCCCATCAGCCGCCTGATTGAGTTTGACCTGTTTGCCCTGTCGTCTGACACCGAACAACTGCCCATAGCCATGCTGGAAGCCATGGCCTGCGGCATACCCGTGGTGGCCACCCGCGTGGGCGATGTGGCCCACATCATGCCCAACGTGGCGCAGTCTGCGGTGGCCGAGCCCACTGACGCCGCCTTTACCGCAACCCTGCTGGGTTCCATCGCCCAGCGCAGCGCCTGGCCGCAATGGGTGGCGGCGGGTGAGCGCATGGTGGCTGAGCACTATGCAATGGGCCACATGCAAACCCAGTGGCAGCGGCTGTTTGACGGAGCTTGATCAAAATCCACATCAATCCAAGCCCTTCTCGATATGAAAACCGTTGACGTCTGGATGAAAGTTGGTTTGACCTTTATGCCTGTGGGTAAATCAATGTCAGTTCGAATTACACTGACCTGCGTAGCAATTCTCCCGATCTTTGTTATCTTCCCCACGGCACCGGTAACCGAATGACAACAGCCCCCAAAATCCTCATCGTGTTCGGCACGCGTCCTGAGGCCATCAAGATGGCGCCGGTGGTCAAAGGTTTTCAGGCGGCAGCGCCGCAGCTTCAAACCGTGGTGTGCGTCACCGCCCAGCACCGCGAGATGCTCGACCAAGTCTTGCGCTTGTTTGACATCACCCCCGAGCATGACCTCAACATCATGAAACCCGGGCAAGACCTGTTTGACATCACTGCCAACATCCTGGGTGGCCTCAAACCCGTGCTGGCTCTTGAAAAACCTGACTTGGTGCTGGTGCATGGCGACACCACCACCACCTTGGCCGCCAGCTTGGCGGCCTACTATGCTGGCGTGCCCGTGGGCCATGTCGAGGCTGGGTTGCGCACCGGCCACAAGCGCGCGCCGTTCCCCGAAGAAATCAACCGCAAACTCACCGGTGCCATTGCCGACCTGCACTTTGCCCCCACACAGGCCGCTCGTGCCAACCTGCTGCGCGAAGGCGTGGACCCTGCCACCATCTTTGTCACCGGCAACACCGTCATAGATGCCTTGCTGGCCACCACCCAGCGCCTTCAAGACCACCCGGAACTCAATGCCGGCTTTGACGCCCAATTCAGCTTTCTGGACCGCACCAAAAAACTCATCCTGGTCACCGGCCATCGCCGCGAGAATTTTGGTGAAGGCTTTCAAAACATCTGCCAGGCTCTGGCCGACATTGCCTGCACTGCGCCTGATGTTGAAGTGCTTTACCCGGTGCACCTCAACCCCAATGTGCGCCAACCCGTGGCCGACATCCTGGCGGCTCGCAAGCTCGCCAACGTGCATTTGATTGACCCGGTGGACTACCTGCCCTTTGTCTACCTGATGAACCGCGCCCACCTCATCATCACCGACAGTGGTGGTGTGCAAGAAGAAGCGCCATCGCTGGGCAAGCCGGTGCTGGTCATGCGCGACACCACCGAGCGCCCCGAGGCTGTTGAGGCGGGTACCGTCAAACTGGTGGGCACCTCGCGTGAGGCCATTGTCAAAGAATGCCTGAACCTGCTCAACAACCCGGCGGACTACCACCGCATGTCGCAAGCCCATAACCCTTATGGAGATGGCAAAGCGGTGGGGCGCATTCTTCAAACCGTGTTGACCACCAAATTTTTTGTTTTGTAAGGGAAAATGAAATGGCACGTCTGAGTCAAAAAATCATCGTCATGGGCCTGGGCTACATTGGCCTGCCCACCGCCTCCATGCTCGCCACCAAAGGGCACCAGGTGCTGGGTGTGGATGTCAATGAAAGTGCAGTCAACACCATCAACAGCGGTCGCATCCACATCATCGAGCCCGACCTCGACATCCTGGTGCGCTCCGCCGTCAACAGCGGCAACCTCAAGGCCGCACTGACACCCGAAGAAGGCGACACCTTCATCATCGCCGTACCCACGCCCTTCATGGAATTGGACGGCAACCCCAAAGCGCCTGATTTGACCTATGTGGAAGCTGCCACCCGCGCCATCGTGCCCTTTTTGCGCGAAGGTAACCTAGTGATTTTGGAATCCACCTCACCCGTGGGCACCACCGAGTTCATCTACCAAACCATTGTGGACATGCGCCCCGAGCTGGCCGGCAAAATCCACTGCGCGCACTGCCCTGAGCGCGTGCTGCCCGGCCACATCTTGCGCGAACTGGTGGACAACGACCGCATCGTCGGCGGCATGACCAAGACCGCCAACGACCAAGCCAAAGAACTCTACAAGAGCTTTTGCAACGGTGCCATTCTGCTCACCGACAGCAAGACTGCGGAACTCTCCAAGCTGGTCGAAAACTCCTTCCGCGATGTCAACATTGCCTTTGCCAACGAACTCTCCTTGATTTGTGACCACCTGGGCATCAACGTCTGGGAGACCATTGCCCTGGCCAACCGCCACCCCCGCGTCAACATCCTGCAGCCTGGCCCCGGTGTGGGCGGCCATTGCATTGCCGTGGACCCCTGGTTCATTGTCTCTAGCGCACCAGAGCAAGCCAAACTCATCAAAACCGCGCGTCAGGTCAACGATGCCAAGCCGCATTGGGTCATTGACAAGGTCAAGGCCAAGGCAGCACGCTTCAAGGAACCCGTCATTGGCTGCCTGGGCATCACCTTCAAGGCCGACATTGACGACATGCGCGAGTCACCCTCGCTTGAAATCGTCAAAGACCTGATCGCCCAAAACGTCGGCAAGATTCTGGTGTGCGACCCCAATGTGCAGATGAGCAAGGTCAACTTCCCGCTGCTGGACCTGAAGCAGATTTTGAAAGAAGCCGACATCCTGCTGTTGCTGGTGGACCACACCGAGTTCAAGGAGATTGACCTCGACACCATCAAGGACAAGGTGGTGATTGACACGCGTGGGGTGTTGCGCTAAACCACCCATGCGAATCCTGCACGTTTTAGACCATTCCATTCCGCTGCACAGCGGCTACACCTTTCGCACCGCATCGCTGTTGCGTGAACAGCGCGTCCTGGGTTGGGACACTTTTCACCTGACCTCACCCAAGCAAGGCGAGACACAGGCCGCAGAAGAATCGGTTGACGGCCTGCACTTTTACCGCACGCCCGGCGGCACAGGCCTGTTGTCTGACCTGCCAGTTGGCCGCGAGGTCGCCTTGATGAAAGCCCTGGAAAAGCGGCTGGAACACGTGGTGAAACAGGTTGAGCCAGACATCATTCACGCCCACTCACCGGTTCTCAACGCCCTGCCCGCCCTCAAAGTAGGGCGCAAACTGGGCGTACCGGTGGTTTATGAAATCCGGGCTTTCTGGGAAGACGCTGCAGTTGACCATGGCACCACCAACCAGGGCAGCCTGCGTTACCGCGCCACCCGGGGCCTAGAGACCCGCGCCATCCAGCGCGCCGACCACGTCTTTACCATTTGCGAAGGCCTGCGTGCCGACATCGTGGCCCGTGGCGTTGCCAGCAGCAAGGTCACCGTCATCCCTAATGCCGTCAATGTGGAGTCGTTTAGCCTGGCCAGCCCGCCCGACCCCGCCTTGCAGGCCAAGCTGGGCTTGACTGGGTGCACGGTGGTCGGTTTTGTGGGGTCTTTTTACGCCTACGAGGGGCTGGACCTGCTCATGGACGCCTTACCCACGCTGCTGAAAGCGCGGCCAGATGTCAAAGTATTGCTGGTTGGCGGTGGCTCTCAAGAGACCAAGCTGCGCCAGCAAGCGCAACAACTGGGCGTTGCCGACAAGGTGGTGTTTTCAGGGCGGGTACCGCACCAGGAGGTCCACAAGTACTACGACCTGATCAACGTGCTGGCCTACCCGCGCCACCCCATGCGCTTGACCGAGCTGGTGACACCGCTTAAACCCCTTGAAGCCATGGCCCAGGGCCAACTTTTTGTGGCCTCAGACGTGGGTGGCCACAAAGAGCTCATTGAGCACAACAAAACCGGCGTGCTCTTCAAGGCAGGGAGCGCAACCGCACTGGCGCAAGCCCTACTTGACCTGCTGAATAACCCCGCGCTGTGGCCGGTGCTCAAAACCAATGGGCGAGAGTTTGTTGAAAACGTCCGCAACTGGAAAAACAGCGTCGCCAACTATGTGGGCCCGTATGAGCGATTGGTTGCAAAGCCAAAGTCGTCATAACCTGTCGTCAGTTGCCGTGTAGATTGCCGCCTGAGCTACTAGTCGAGGCTGGTGCACTCAAAAAGGGGCGTATCCCCGTTGTAGCGTGCACGGCGTGCAGTAGCGTCTGTCAGTAATCCAACACACTTTGCAGGCAGTCCAATACCTCTTGCACGATAACGTCGGGCGCACGTTCAACCAGACTGGCTTGACGCGATACCCAGTCAAGTGATTTGATTTGGTGAGCGTGAACCTGTCCGTCTGTGCGTAGCCCCTGACCCATCAGCGACACCAGAAAACCTGCACTGCGAGCCGCGTCAGCTGCCCCGCCAGAGATTGAAATGGTTGCCCTTCATTTCCCGGCCACTCGCCGGGTCAAAGGCCAAATGCAAGATATCCCCCCGGTCTGGTATCAAAGTTCGCCCCCGACCGTGCCCAGTTCATCCCACCCCTGTGCGCGGCACAGACCGGCTGGTGTGGCGGCCAACAGCTCATTCAAAGAACGCCGGATTCTCTGTGGCTTGATCTTGAGTTCGTCACCAACAATCTCAAGTGCCAGACGTGAACCCGCATTCAGATGGTTTTGCTCAATGTATGACAGGGGCACTGTCATGATGTAAGAGCCGCCAGAGCGGCGCAATGATGCGTGCAGCATGAAATCCTCTATGTTTTATAGAAATATAACATTCGGTGGTGCGGTGCGCAATGACCTGTGGGTTCAGAGTGCGATTTTTGGGTGTTAAGCGAGAGCGCCGCTGCTATTTAAGATTTCCGGCCACACCATCAGGGCTCGCCCGCTCCAGCAACTGCACCAAAGATTTCGATCGTTCGTGTCTGGATGCCTGTTGCACTGCCAATGGCGTCGGCAATGCCGCCTGTCCGGCACGCAGGGCATGCACAAACCTTGGTAGGGCCCGGGCAATGTCATCGGCCGAATCCAGCGCCACCACATCATTCAAGCCGGCGTTGCGTAGGGTGGCTGCGGTGTCGCCCACGGGGTCGGTCAAGCCCAACACGGGTTTGCCGGCGCGCAAATACTCATACACCTTGGCCGGTATCTGGGCATTGCAATTGCTGGCCTGCATCACCAGCAGGGCGTCCACTGCCAGCATTTCAGCCAAGGCCTCGCGGTAGGGCAGGGCGGGGCACAACTCCATGAAATCCTGCGCTTGATGTTGCCGCGCCAGGCTCAGCAACTCATCGTCATGCACCGCCGCCCTAAAGCGGATGCGCAAATCACTCGGGGTCAGTGTGCCAGCTGCCTTCAGCCGCCCCAGCGCCTCAAACAGTTGCGTCGGGTCGCGCTCTGAGGGGTAAACAATGCCACTGTGCAACAACACCAGCGGCCGCCCCTGCATGGGCGGCTGCGCAAAGTGTGGCGCGGCCACAAAGCTTTCTTCATCAAAGCCGTTTTCCAGCACCACCATGCGCTGTGCCGCCGTGGGGTAACGCTGTTGGTACATCTGCGCCGCGCCCGGCGTGGTAAACACGCACCAGCGCGCCCGTTGCGCAGCGTCCGCCTCAATGCGCAAGTACGATTGCCAGGTGCGCGGGTCGGCGGGGTAACCGTCTTGCGCCATCGGGTCCCTGAAGTCGGCCACCCACGGCAGGCCCGACTTTTGCTGCAAGCTTGACGCAATCACATGCGCCGTGGCAATCGGGTAGGTGGACCAGATCACATCGGGCTTGAACTCTTCAATCATGGCCAGCCCTTGCCGAACCGCATCAAAGCGCCAGCTAATCCAGCGGTCGGGCCGTGCCATCCAACCCAAGTAGTGGCGTCTGATCTGCAAGTGCCGGGCCGTATCCAGCGCCAACGCACGCCGCACCACTGTGCCTGCTGGCACATCACCCAACAAGTCACCGTCTATTTTTTCGTAGGCCATGGGGTGCGCCGTCAGCACCAAAGGCTGCCAGCCCAGTGCTGGCAAATGCTGCACAAATCGCAAGGTGCGCTGCAC